>JAKOSS010000703.1 GCA_029777145.1 Acidobacteriota bacterium
ACGGTTTCGCCCTGGCGCGAGAAGACGGAATCGATCGCTTCGGGCGCGATCGCGATCAGGTTGCGGGCCGTCTCGGTTGGCTCGGCGAGCACCGGAACACGGACGTCCGCGACGCTGCCGGCCCAAAGATCGTCGATTTCGAGCACCGGTCTGGGTGCAATTCCGCCGTCATCGCGAATCTCGAGAATCGAGACGCGCGAGCGCCAGTCCTCGCGAAGCAGCGCATGGAGCTTCTCGAGCCGCCGCGCGGTCTTTTTCTCGGCTGCGATCGCCACCGACCGCGCGGGGTTGCGTTTGCGTTTGCTGAGCCTGGCGAACCAAAAACACGCCGCCGAGATCAGGTATTCGGGCGAAAGCGAATCGCTGACGTCGGCGATGCAAGCGCGCGAAACGCCCGACTGATCGTACTGGATCTGGGCGAACCGGCCGTTCTCCCGATTCAGCTCGACCCGGACCAACCGCAGTCCGCGGAAGCTCTCGCGGAGCGTCGCGGCAACACGGTTCGCACGTTCGAGCCGCGCGAGTTCGACGGATGCCTGAAGCTCCGAGAACGACGCCCGCGGGACCAATCGCACCGAAGTGAATTCCGAACCGGCAGCGCGGGACAGCGAGAGATGCAGTTCCTCACGGCGCGTTTCGGCGCCGTCGATCCGCCACGTCTGGAAACCGGAATCGCTCGGAAATCCGAACAGGATCCGATCGCGAAGTTCGTCGACCTCGATCTCGGAGTTCTCGAACGCGAAACTGCGTCCGTCGGACGTGACGATGATCCATTCGCGGCGCGACGCAAGGCACCGCACGAGAAATTCGTGAAGTTCGTTCATGAGGTTGTGAGTTGCGGCCGCTACCAGCCGTATTCTTGTTCGAAGTATTCGATCATCCGTTCGGACCAGACGCGATAGCCGAGTTCGGACGGATGAATCCCGTCGGCAAAAAAGCCTTCGGGAACGTATGTCGGTTGCCGGAAATAATAGACCCTTTCGAGGCTCGATGTATAGTCGCGGGCGTTGGCGTCGTGAAGTGCGGACAGCGCTCCGAGGACGGCTTTGAGCGGGTTCGGAAGGATCGGCGAGAGTCGGACCGCCGGCGCGTTAGTCATGAAGAACGTCGCCCTCGGGTTCGATCCGCGGAGGATCCCGATGAGGCGGATCATGTCGCGCCGCGATCGTCCGGGACTGTTGAGCTTGAGGACCTCGTTGCCGCACAGCGCGAGCATGATGAAATCGTAATCGTCGCCAGGGATCTTCGGAACGAGCTCGTCGATCGTTTCGCCGATGGTGATCCCGCTGCGCCCGACGACCGTCCATTCGACGGAGCGTCCGATCTTCCGCGCGAGGTTCCGCGAAAAATGTCCGGCGAGCGCTTCTTCGTGCGTCCGCGCGCCGACCCCGGCGGCCGTCGACTCGCCGATCACGAGCAGCCGCACCGATTCGATCCCTTCGCCGCTCGTCCCGACGGTCGGACCCGAGGCGTCCGGCAATCGGCCGATCTTGTATCGCGCATATTTGCCCTGCAGATAGAGGAACGGCAGGAACGGCGCGAGCAGCGTTCCCCCGACGAAGTACTTTGTTTGCAGGATCTTAAGACTCATTCCCAACGAGCGGCGAACCATTGTGGTAGAATCCACGCAGTCGGCGATGTTTTGGTCATATCTTATCAGAGTCGTCGCGCTTGCCGCGATTCTCACCGCTTTTTCAACCGCGTGCCGGCGCGGTCCGAATGCCAATTCGGAGGTCGAACGTCCGGCGCTCGAACCGCCGTCGAGCGGGATCCCGTTTGAAACGACCGAACCCGAAACGTTTCAGGCGGACGTCGTCGTCATCGCCGACGGTGCTGAGCGAAAATACTTCGTCGCGCGGTCGGGAACAAAGCGCCGGAGCGATTTCGACACCGGAAAACCGTGGTTGATGTCTTCGGTCGCCGATGATCGCCGGTATCTGATCGTCCCGAAACTATCGATCTATGCAGTTGTGGAAGATTCGACGGCACCCGCGGAAGACGATTGGACGTCGTTTCTGACGACTCGTTGGCTCAATTCGCGCATCGAGTCGCGCTTTGAGAAGATCGAAACGGCTGACGGTTCGACCCAATACCGCGCAACGTTTGGCGACGAGGGCCGTTCCGAAGCGATCATCACGATCGATCCCGCGAATGGCTTGCCGGTGCGACAGGAGTTTTTCTCGATCGCCGGTGATCTGCGGACACCGATGATGACGATCGAGATACGCAACTTCAAACCGGAAGCCGGCGACGAGCTGTTTGCGATCCCGTCGGGCTTTGAGAAGGTCGACCGCGACGTTCTTCTGAAACGCCGGCAGGAACTTGAGGGAAAAAGCCGATGAGAATCTCGCCCGCTAATTTTTGCGGATGAGCGCGAATCGGAAGCGTTTCGACGAGCCCTTGATTGGCGAGTATTGGCGACGATCCGCGGGCAAAACTGATGAGTTGAACGATGAATTACGAAGAGATCAGCGACGAGCGTCGTGCGGAGATAATTGCCGGGTTCAGGTCGGTGCCGTTCGCGCGGCACCTCGGAATTGAGATCATGGACGTGCGGCACGGCGAAGCGACGCTCAAACTCCGCGTCCGCGACGAATTGCGCCAACCGTACGGAATGCTCCACGGAGGCGCGACCGCTTCGTTGATCGATACGGCGACCGCAATCGCGCTGATCGGAACGTACGGCCACGAAGAGAAAGCGACGACGATCGATCTCAACGTTCACTACCTGCGGCCCGTGGTTCACGGCGAGATCTTCTGCACGGCGAAGGTCGTCCGTGCCGGACGGCGCATCCTGTTTCTTTCGGCCGAAGTCGTCGACGAGCACCACCGGATCGTCGCGACCGCACTTTCGACCTACGCCAGGATCGACGGTTGAATCATTTCACCCGATCGATCCGGTACCTGAAACTGACGCCGACACCGTTCGTGCTGCGGATCGCACCCGTGTTGAAACCCTGCCTGAGATAAAAGAAATCGGCGCCGAACTTCTTCGTGAACTGTTTCGTGACGCCGATGTGAATGTCGTTCCGAAACCACTTCTTAAGACTGAAGTCATAGAACGGCTCGTCGGCAAAGTAAGGCGAGATCACTTCTTTTTCCTTCTTCCTGATCGGAAAATTCAACTGGACGCGATTGCGGTAAACGACCGTGTCGGACCGCGAATGTTTGATCAGATACGTCGTCAGCGCCCGATTTCGCAGCGTCACGTTCGTCCACTTCTTTTCGGCATTCAGGAAAAACATCAGACGGTGTTCGTAGAGCCGCGGACCTTCGGTCAGACGATATCGCCGGTACATATAGCCGGTACCGGCGGACAGGAACTTGTTGAACCTGTAATTGATCGTCACGACGCCGCGTTCATCCGTCGGACGGCGAACGTCGCGCCCCATCCGAAAACCGGCGTTCAGATTCAGCGACCAGGCGTCGACGCGTTTCCCGTTCTCGTCCCTTTTCGTCAGCGGTACGACGAACGTCAGATCGCTCCACGCGACATTATCGGCCGTATCGGCGGTTTGCGCGTTCGCAACCCCCACGGACACAAGGATCAGCAGCAGCAAGAGTCCAATTTTCGTCACAGGTTTGATGACGGCCTACGAGCCGTACGAATAATAGTGGATCCCGTAATAGAGAATGAAGATCATGACGAAAGCAAGGAAATACAGCCCGGTCATGAAGTAGGCTTCGGTGAACAACGATTTGTCCGGAAGCACGAGCATGTTCCGCGCGTCGGTCGGACCGCGCACGATCAGCACCCAAAGGATCGCAACGATCATCAGGTGCCCGACGGCATCAAGTACGCCGAACTCGAAGACGGCGAGGACGAAGATCGACATGAAACCGAGCGAGATCAGACGGCCGACGACGGAAACCGCGCCGAGAAGGATGAACGTCACGAAAAATTCGATGAATCCCGAGACCTTCATGAAGATCGGCGGCGTCATCCCCATGGTCACGTTCGGATGCTCGGCAAGACCCGCGATCGTCCATTGCGCGTAAGCGAATTTTTCGACCGCCGCCCAGATCAGCGTCAATCCGGTGGCCGCGAACAGAACGATGAACCCGGATTTGATCCAGCCTTTTGTCTTTGATTGTGAAACGGTCAGGTAGTAACCGATCCCGAGGAAGATCATGTAATCGAGGACATGAAAGAGGCCGTAATCGCCGACGGCCGCAATGAACAGCACGAAGACGCCGATCCCGGCAATGAAAACGGTCCGGTTCCAGGTCAGTGCAAGCGCCATCGCCAGATGCACCCATGGGACCCACGGCGCGGACGTTTTGAGCTCGGGCGTCAGGTAAAACGGTTGGCCGATGCCGAACAGCCACCAGCCGAACAGCGCCATGAAAAAGAAACCGGCTGCGGCGCGCATGATGTAATTCGCGGCATTGTCGAAGAGTTTCAGTTTCTTGTCGAACTCGCCGAGGATCCCTTCCTCGTAAATGTAGCGGTCGGCAAGGAAGAACAGATAGCATGCGGCGACGGATACGAGGAACATCTTGACGAATGGCCCGTCGATCACGTCGCCGATCGGCGTCGGCGGTTTCGTCACGTCATACTCGAAAAACCATTTGACGTGTGCGTCGGCAACGGTCGCGGTCGCTGCGATCAGCAACCCGAACAGAGGCAAAGAAAGCTTTCTCATGCGGCATCTCCGATCACGCGAACCGCCCGCGATCATCTTTTTCCGAACTTCGTGGTATGCGGCCAATCCGCGGCGAGCGGCGAATTGATCTTGACGTTTATCCCCAAATAATCCCTGAAAACTCCCTGCATTCCGCCGACCTGCGCGATCTCGTTGCGAAGCATGTACTCGCTGCGTCCGGAATGAAGCGTCGGGGTGATGATGAAGAACACACGTCCGACGGTCTCGGTCGCCGTTGACGGCGTCGTGCCCGGTTTGTTCATGTCGAGAAGGTAATTCCCTTCATCGAAATCGCGGACGTGGCACTCGGAACACGTCATTCCGTGCTCTTCGAAGATCCGCCGCCGCGCGTCGCGGATGCTGTTCTGGGCGAATCGATAACCGCCTGGTGTTTCGAAACGATTGATCGTCGAATCGACGTTGCTCGCGCCGATCTTACCGTTCGGCATCACGCCCGGGATCGCGATCTGTCCGGTCTCGGCGTCGATCAGCGAATCGAATCCCTCGATGTATTCCGGACTGGTCTTGACAGTCGCCGGCGGCGGAACCGGAACGAAAGCGGTTCCCTGCTTGTTCGGCCCGATCGTGCCGACAAAGCCGTCGATCGGCGGGCTCGTGAACGCCAGCACCTTCTTTCCGCCGCGCATCACGGGATTGACCTTCAGGACGCCGAGCGCCCAACCGTCGCCGTATTTGTAGTTGCCGTCGGCGTCGTATTCGTTTCCGCCGCCGAGTCGGGAATTGTGCGGAACGGCCGCGAGATTCGCCCGCATCGAAGGATCGTCAGGATCGTTGTAGGTCAGAACCTGCGTGACGAATTTCTCGAGCGCTTTTCCGTATTCGGCCTTGTTGCCGGCGACGAACGGCTTCATCTTGTCGCCGTCAAAGAACGCGTCGTGGAACATCTTCGCGAACGCGAGATTGTTCTTCTGACGCTGATCTTCGGGACGTCCCGCGTCTTTTCCGCGCGCGATCCGCATCCGCGGCATGAGATACGCCTGCTCCGGCGCGGCGTCGTTGAAGAACACGAAACGCAGTTCAAAAAGCTTCTTGTTCATCCGCGGACGGATGGCGACGATCTGCCAGTGTTCGGCGTTCCATTCGGGATTGAATTTCGGATTGTCGGGATCCAGCGACGGGTTCTTGTGGATCACCGCCAGTTCCTTCATCGCGTCGCGGAAAAGCTGCGCGCCGGTCGTCGGGTTGATCCCGTTGCCGGGTTTGATCTGCTTGTCAGCCTCGATCTCGGCGATCCGCTGGAAGAAGCTGACAATGTCCCAGCGTTTGTTGACCGCCGCGAGACGTTCGGGATCGATGATCGAGACGAACGCATCAACTTCGAGCGGCGCCGGCGGCATCTCGAGCAATTTCACCTTTTGCTTGACGATGCGGATCGTGAATTCTTTCGTGAACGAACGCTGTTCGCGCTTCGGATCGCGCGGGATCTCCGTCACCTTGACGACGAATTTTCCGTCGCGCGGCTCGGCCGTCGTCGGCGTCCAGTCGACCGTCAGCGTGTTCTGGTTGAACTTTGCCGTTTTGGGCTTCGCGATCAGTTCGGTCCGCACGAAATCGCCTTCGGGGTCGATCACCTCGATCCCGAACGTCAGCCGCTGGCCGAGGCCGATCTTCTTGTGGCGCGGTTCCATGACCTCGGGCAGACGGTTCTCGTCGGCGATCGACGTCAGCGGACGGTCGCCGGCGATCGTCACCGGCGGACGCTGGACGAAATATGCAACCGCAAAGATGACGGCTGCCGCGATGATTGACAGTTTGATGGTCGTTTTCAAAGCCGATCTCATAAGTACTTTTCTTGACTGACGGAAGGTGAATATGGCGCTTATTCTTGCAAAAAGTGGATTTGATTGCAATCGCTTTGTTCGTTCGACCGGCCGTCGCCGAGACGCCGTCCTGTTTGGTACAATCGACATTCGCCTGATGGAAGAGATCAAAAAGTTCGCGCGCTACTACCGGCCGTACAAGCTAAACCTGTTCGCCGGCGTCGCGTTCATTTTTTGCGGCATGCTGTTCGGACTTTACGTGCCGTGGCTGATCGGAAACGCCGTCGATGATCTGAGGATCGGCGTTTACAACGGGACACTCACGCTCTCGCGGGTCAGTGTGCACGTCGTGCTGATACTCGGCGTCAGCTTAATCAGCGGAAATTTCCTCTTCTGGCAACGCCGGTTGCTGATCAACACTTCACGTCACATCGAATACGACATGCGCCGGGACTTTTACGCGACGCTCGTCGATCAACCGCTGGCGTTCTTTCACGAGAACCGCGTCGGCGATCTTATGGCCCGCGCGACGAACGATCTGTCGGCGATCCGCCAGATCGTCGGTCCGATGATCCTTTACTCGTTCCAGGCGACGTTCGCGCTGTTCATCGTGTTGCCGATCCTTTTCAGCACGAGCGTCAAGCTGACGCTGATGATGCTGATCCCGTTGCCGTTCGTGTCGCTCACGGTGAAGTATCTCGGCAACAAGATCCATCTTCGCTTCGAGAAGATCCAGGAGTATTTCTCGAGCATCACGGCGCGCGCCCAGGAAAACCTGACCGGCGTGCGCGTCATCCGCGCGTACGCGCAGGAATCGTCCGAGATCGAGCGCTTCGAGGAACTCAACGAAGAATACGCGCGGCAGAATCTGCAGCTTGTGAAATTCGCCGCGGCCATGCGTCCGATGCTCTTCTTTTTCATCGGACTCGGATTCGTGATCATCGTCGCGATCGGCGTTCCGATGGCGATCCGCGGCGAGATCACCGCCGGAAACTTCACCGCGTTCATCCTCTACCTTCAGCGGATGATCTGGTACCTGATCGCGCTCGGCTACGTCGTCAATCTCTACCAGCGCGGGACGGCGAGCCTCAAACGCTTCAATTCGATCCTCGAAACGGTCCCGACGATCCGCGATTCCGACGCCGCGCGCGAGCTGCCGCCGATCAAGGGCAAGATCGAATTTCGCGATCTGACTTTCGCATACAACGGCAAGCCGGTTTTGAAGGACATCGATCTG
>JAKOSS010000071.1 GCA_029777145.1 Acidobacteriota bacterium
GGCCGAAAAAGCGACTTATCCTGCATTTTTCGGGATCGACGAAACCCGGATCCTTGCGCAAAATGTTCACTGCGACGCGGTCAGTGATTTGGACACGATCGGAAGGTCGACCGCGCTGCTGCGCAAGATCGCCGATTTCATACTCAATCGGGAATCCTGAAAAGGGGAAAAGGGAGATCGGGAAAATCCAATGTCGAAAACAATTCTTGTCTTTGCGCTGATGCTTTGGGGTTCGGTATGCGCCTTCGGGCAACCACAAGCCCAGTACAAGTTGGGCGTCGCTTACTCGAGCAGCTTGCGTTCGAACAAAGAACAGTTCGAATTCACGATCGGAAGAGCCGGACAGGGATCAACGGCTCCCGACAAGGTCGTTTTGAATTCCGCGAATCCGGTTGTTTATTTTGCGACCAGGTTCGCGAAAGGTGAAAACTACGTCATCACGCAGATTTCAGGACCCCGAACTTGCAACATCCAGGACGACTTTCGGCGGGGAACGTTTACCAACGCGGACATTGTGGTTTTCGCGCAGTGCGGAAATCCGCCGTTGACGCTTTCAAGATTGGAAGTGACGGGGATCGAATCCGGAGAGTCTTTCAGTTTCAAGGATGCACATGGCCGCGGACCGGCAAAGTTCAGTTTCTCCGCCACTGTCAATTGGGGCGCGTTCCCGCAGGGCGACGATTACGGCATTTCACAGGTCGGCGGACCGCGTACTTGCCGGATGACAAACAATCAGGGCGTCGTTCCGACGTCGGCGTTCATTGTCAAAGCCGATTGCAGCAGAAATGGTTCTCCGACGCCGACGCCAACTCCGACTCCGCCAAATCCACCGACCACGTCAAATTATCCGGCGATCGATCTTGTCACGCGCAGTTCGGACGACAAGATCTTCGGAACGTTCTTCGAAGCGTGGCAGCCGGTGATCGGCGGGACGGGCGCTGACGAGGGACGTTACATCGCGTACGTCACCTACACCAAAGGACTCGGCGGGATCAGCGGAAAGTATCGCCAGATCATCTGGCGCGACCGGAAAACCGGCGAAACCAGATTGGTCAGCCGCGCGGCAAATGGCGAGGAAGGAAACCAGAACAGTCTATCGCCGGCGATCTCGGCCGACGGAAAGTCGGTCGCGTTCGAATCGTATGCGACGAACCTGGTCCCGATCGATACCAACAGCGCCCGCGACGTCTTCGTCTGGAATTACGATCGGAACACCGTTTCGGCAGTCAGCGAAAACCGCGGAACCGAGGCGAATTCCGAGGCATTCGAACCGACGATCTCGGGCGACGGCAATCTGATCGCGTTCAGTTCGAGCGCGAGCACTCTGACACCCGGCGTCGACGGGACTTCGACCGTGAACGTTTTTCTCCGAGACATGCGGAGCGGCGCGGTGACATTGATCAGCAAGAACGAGAAGACCGGAAAAGGCGACGGCGGATCGGTTCCGTCGATCTCCGAAGACGGATCGCGGATCGCCTTTTGCACGTTCTCGGCACTGGCCAAAGAGGACACGAACAATCTTTGGGACATTTACGTTTGGGACGGCGGTCCGAAGTTGAAACGGGTCAGCAAGACGACATCCGGCGGTGAAAGGAACCAGGGTGACGAGAGTTCGAGCCGCGTCGTCGCACCGTCGATCTCGGGCAACGGCCGTTACGTGGCATTCTCGACGACGGCGACGAACATGGCCGCCGGCGACGGCAACGGACTTCAGGATGTTTTCGTCGCCGAAATCGATTCCGGACGCGTCATCTGGGCGAGCTCCGTCGATGGCAACACGGCCGGAAACGGTCCGAGCCCGTTCGGACAGGGAGAAAAGATCGGGATTTCGTACGACGGAACCGTTGTCGCCTTCAGCACGAAAGCCACGACTTTTGGCGGAAACATCGTCGTGAAAAACCTCGCGACAAACAAGATTGTTCCCGTATCTACCGACGTGACGTCGACAATTGGACCGCCGTCGATGACACGAACCGGCGCCTTCGTCGTATTCGGTTCGAATCGGCA
>JAKOSS010000704.1 GCA_029777145.1 Acidobacteriota bacterium
CCGTTGCTCGGACGCCAAACGGCGAAATCGTTCTTGCCGTCGCTGTCGTAATCGCCCGGAACGGTTACGTCACCGCCCGTTCCAAACGTCTGCGTCGTGAAGTTTGTCCCTGGGCTGGTCGTGTTATTACCGTAGAACCAGGTGTTAGTTCCCGGACGGAAAACACTGACATCAGTCGAACCGTCGCCGGTGTAGTCGCCCGGCGTCAGGACGTCGGAACTGAGCCCAAAATTCTGCGTGACGTTCGCGCCGCCCGAGTTCAGAGTCTTCCAGTCGCCGGTGCTCGGCGTGAAGACGACCGGGTCAGCGTGGTTGTCGTTCGTCTGATCAAACCCGGGCTGACGGCATCCGGTGCGGTACGTGATCGTGAACGTATATGAGGTACAAAACGAATTGGTCGGAGTCTCGAGAATATCGTGGATAACGATCGTAAAGTTCTGACCCGCCGTCACCGGGAACGCGAATCGCGCGACGCCCGTCGTACTGAATCCGGGATCGCCGAGCACGTTCGACGCCGGAGACGCCGAATTAAACGTCGAATATGCGACGGGCTCGGTTGTCGCCCCGCCACACGCCGTCGCGTCGAAATCGACCGTCGCGCAACCGGTCACCGGAGACATATAAGTGTACGAGTCGTAATTGACGGCCGTCGAGTTCTGAAGCGTATTTGTTTTGCCGACACACGATGACGGGATTCCGCCTCGGACGACGCGACCGGCTTGCGTCGGATCGCCCGCCGTCAACGACCCCGTCTGAACGATCGGAGACGGTTGAATCTGACAGACGTACTGTGAGAACGCGAGTTGGTTCGCGGTCACCATTATCGCGAAAAACGCGACTGCACAAAGTGTGCTTCGAAGCCTTGCGGCAGAAATCGACATGTTGCTCCCTCCATTGATTTCCCGAGTGAAAATGTGATCGTCATGCGCGCGGTTCTCGGATTCCGCGGACAAACGTTGTGTTTTGTGAATTGTTTACCCCAATCGTATAACCTTTTTTGGGTTGAAATTCAAATGTTCGGGGATCGCGCGCAAGTATGAGCGCAAAGAAAAAGGGGCCGACGGGCCCCGACTATCACGCGGTTCAATTTCGGCCGATCACTGTCCGCGGTGAAGATTGCAGAACTCCTTCGGCTCCTGTCCCTGATTGAACACTCTCGACTCCTTGTCCGGGCAATTAGAGGTCGCCCGCAACCCGGACAGCGGACAGATCATCACCGTTACCCTGCCGCCGGTTTCACGACTTCGCTGCTCCTCGCGCGGCGACGGGGTCGGCGCGGTAGTTCCCTCGTCCTGCCAGGTCGTGAACGGCGTCGGACTCGGGATCGGTTTGTTGGCGTCGAGGTCATCGGCCGGAAGCAGAGTCTTGGCGGGCAATGTACCGTAAATGAAGAGCTCCACGCGCCGGAATTCCGGCGGTACGTCGGTCACATAGATCTCGCTGATGTCGGGCGATTCAAGGCTCGGATCCGGCGTCGGACTCACGTTGGCATTCGCTTTCTTCTTGATGACGTCTTGTTGGGCTTTGATGGAATCGGCCTCCTCGTTGGACAATTCGCGGATCAGGCTTCCGTTCCGAATGTCGATCTCGCCCTTCTTGATGCTCGCCGGCATTTGCCAGTCGCCGTTCCACTCGGGATGAAGATCGAGCGTCGCCTTCATGAAGTCGGCCCAGATCGGCATCGCCGAATCGGAACCCTTCATGCCGAGGTCGGCATTGTCGTCGAACCCGACATACACGACACAGACGATCTCCGGAGTGAATCCCGCGAACCATCCGTCGCGCGAAGTTCCGGTCTTGCCGGCGATCGCGATCTTCCCGGGGACATTTTGAAATCCCCAGGCGCGAAGTTCCGCCGCCGTTCCCTTGTTGACGACGTCCTTCATGATGTCGTCCATGATGTACGCCACGTCCGGACGGACAACCGTCTTTTTGTCGGTTTCGGGCTGGATCACCGTCGTCCCGTCGCCGCTCGTGACGCGCGTGATCGGCGCCGGCAAGACGCGCTCACCGAGGTTGGCGAACATCGTGTAGGCGCTCGCGACATTGAGCGGCGTCGCTTCGGCGGTTCCGAGCGCCATCGACGGATATGCCTTCTCGACTTTCGGAAAGCCTGCCTTTGCGGCCAGATTCATGACCTTGCCGATGTTCAGTTCCATTCCGAGCCCGACCGTGATCGTGTTCTTGCTTTTCACCAGCGCTTCGCGCAGTGACAATTCCTTGTTTGAGAATGTATCGCCGTAATTGTTCGGCGCATATGTCTCGTTCCCGACGAGAAAGACCTTCTTTTCGTCCTTGAAAAGCGTCGCCGCCGTGATGACACGCGATTGGGCGTCGTATGCCGTACCAATCGCGGTCGCATAGACGAAAGGCTTGAAGACCGATCCGGGCTGGCGCATCGCGCTCGTCGCCCGATTGAACTGATTCTGAAGATAATTCCGCCCGCCGACCATCGCGACGATCTCACCGGTTTTCGGGCGGATAGCGACCAGCGCGGCGTTGAGGTTTCCCGCGGGTTGTTTCGGAAAATGTTTGTCCAACTTGTCCAGTCGTTTGCTGACGATCTCGTACGCGAGCTTCTGAAGATCGGGATCGATCGAGGTGAACACGCGCATGTGCTGGATCGCTTCCGGATCGCTGACGACCTTCGGGAGTTCGTCGAGAGCATACTGCGAAAAATACGGCATTCCCTGCAGATCCCTGGCTGCCGCGAGCGCTTTGAGCTCGAGTTTCGTTCCCTTTGCCGTGCTCGCCTGTTCGGGTGAGATCTCGCCGACCTGAAGCATCGAATCGAGCACCTGATTCCGGCGTTCCGACACACGTTCTGGATTCTTGAACGGATTGTAACGATTCGGACTGCGGATAATCCCGGCGATGAACGCCGCCTCGGGCAAAGTCAGCTGCGAAACGTCCTTGCCGAAATACACGTTCGACGCTTCGCCGACACCGTAAATCGAAATGCCGTTCTGCTGACCGAGATAGATCTGATTTGCGTAGAGCGTGAAGATCTCTTCCTTTGTCAGGCGTGTTTCGAGAATGATCGACATGAACGCTTCTTTCGCCTTTCGCTCGAGCGTTTGCTCGCTCGTCAGAAGCAGATTCTTGACCAGCTGCTGCGTGATCGACGACCCGCCCTGATTGGCGATCGGAGAATTGTCGTCTTCCTTTTCGTAGCGTCGCCAGAGAGCCCGCGCGATTCCCCGGAAGTTGACGCCGTAGTGTTCGAAGAACGCGCGGTCCTCGGTGACAGTGATCGCCTTGACCAACACCGGCGGGATGTCGTTGAACGTGACAGGCTTGCGTCTCGCGTTCGATTCCTCGGCGACCGAACTCAGCAGTTTCGGCTCGAGCCGCGCCTGCGGGACGTCCTTCGCCGCGTCCTTGTCAGTGATCGACACG
>JAKOSS010000705.1 GCA_029777145.1 Acidobacteriota bacterium
ATCGGCTTCAGCGTCAGGATAGATTTCACGAACTGCTTCAGTTCGTCCGGCAGATAGACTGCGATTGTCAGCGGAACGCGGAGAAATCGAGGCGTCCGGTTATAGAGCTTCTTGATCGCGAGCCATCGTTCTGCCTGCGATCCGGTGTCATTGTAGATCGCGATGAAAAGCTTTCCGCCGTCGGCGACGGCCGTTTCGGCGTTCGTCAGCGCTTCCCACATCGAACCAGTGTGATGAAGCACGCCCCACGAATAAACGACGTCGAATTTACCCAGCGATTTGATGTAATCGAGGTCGAGCGCCGAACCCTGCTCGACGCGCCAGTCTGCGTCGTTCTCGAAGTATCGACGCCGAAGCTCCGCCGTGCAGGCGACAGAATTCGTATCGAAATCAAATGAATGGACGCGCGCTCCAAGCCGGCGCGCCGCCAGCGAGAACAAACCGCTGCCCGAGCCGATATCGATAAACGACTTCCCTTCGAGCGACTCGACCTCGAGCATCTCGCGCAACGACTGTTCGGCGCTCTCGATCCGCTCGTCATTGAGCAATTCGAGGAAGTTCGCCCAGTTCTTTCCGAACTCGAACCGTTCGCCGGCGGCGACCTCGCGTGCATGTTGTAGCGCTATCTCGTTCATTTTTATGGACTTCGACTTTTCGGAATCGTCGGGCTTCTTCAAAAAGACGCCCAATAGTAACCGAGTTTCACATATTCGAGGCCGATCCGGTTCCAGCCTTTCGGATTCAGCCACCAAAACCATCCGAGACTGTCGGCGGGAGACGCGATCCCAAACCCGATTCCGAGCGACGATCGTTCGAATGTCCGCAACGCGCGGCGCGTGTGATGCGGGCTCGTCACGATGAGGACCTTCTTGATCCCGAGTTCCGCGGCTTTCCGATCAAAAAGCAACGCTTCGTCCTGCGTGCTTTCGACGACTTCCGGCAAAACCTCGATCGCCGATTGCGGAACGCCGTTCGCGATCAGATTGCGCTCGGCAAGCTCGTAAAAGAACGGATTGCGCTGTTCCTTTTGGTCCCAACCGCCCTGAAGACCGTCGTTGGTCAGGATGATCCGCGTCGCAATGCCGTCGCGGAAAAGTTCGGCGGCCAGATCAGTGCGTTCGATATACGCCGCGCCGCCTCCGAGAACAAGGATCGCGTCCGGACGATCGATCGGCTTGGCGACGATCAGCAGATCCGCGAGCAACGGCGCGACCGCAATCCAGAGAGCCGCACAAGTTGCGATGAGAATCAGGACATTTGCGATTTTAGATTTGCGATTTGCGATTAAACCCTCTGATCAATTTGCGATTTTGGATTTGCGATTTGGGATTTGGGATTGAACCGTATCTCCCATTCTCCCCTTCTCCAATTCTCCCATTCTCCCCTTCACCTCTTCCCCCCTTCTCCCATTCTCCCCTTTCACCTCTTCTCCCCTTCTCCCCCTCGCCTCTTCTCCCCTTCTCCTCTTCACCTCTTCTCCCATTCTCCCCTTCACCTCTTCCCCCCTTCTCCCCTTCTCCCCTTAACCTCTTCGCCATTTCTCCCACTTTCGATTTGCCGGTCGCTACCGCTCCCGGTTCTGACATTGCGGCTCGCTGCTTACGGCCAGGATCTTCCGCAATTCCTCGACCTTCGCTTCCCAACTTTCGTGGCGAATGCGGTCGCTGACTTCCTCGCGGGGTTTCGGATCGGCGATCGACGCTTCGGTCTTTGCGATGAAATCGTCGTGATCGACGCCGACCGCGCAATCTTCCAAAACCCTTACTTCCGGAATGTCCGTCGAGACCACGGGAAGCCCGGCGGCCAGGTACTCGCGCACTTTCAACGGATTCGCGGCGAGCGTCAACTCGTTGATCTCAAACGGGTTGAGCGCAACATCGAAGCCTTTACAATAGGCCGGAAGTTCCGCGTATGGTTTGCGGCCGAGCAGATGAATGTTCGGGACGCCGTCGAGGATCCTGATCTTCTTCTCGGCATCGACCGCGATTTTCCCGATCAAGACGACCGATCCCGACTCGAAATGTTCGGCGACCTTCTTGATCAGCGCGTAATCGACCCAATCGGCCAGAAGCCCGTGAAATCCGATCACCGGACGCGGCAGCGAAGCGATCTCGTCGGGCACTTTCGTATCCGGGTCGAGGGCTTTCCGAAAATGATTCCAGTCGGTTCCGTGACGGATGATGAACGTGTTCGGGTTGAAATCTTTCTTTGATTCGAAGAGCTTTTCGGCCGAAACCACCACGACGTCCGAACGCCTGAAAAGATCTTCTTCGATCTCGCGCAATCCCGACGCGACGCCGGTAAACGCGGTGTATTCGTCGACGCAATAGTAGATCAGTTCGCGTTCGCCGAGTTTCCCTGCCAAAAGACCGGCAGCCGGATTGAAGACCATGTTGATCGGATCCGAGATCTTGAGCTTCCGCATCGCGCGACGAACCTGCGACACGAGGAATTTCTGATTGAACGCGCGAACGGCGGCCGAACCGTAGGTCGGCACGGCGAGCGGATTGAGGACGAAAATGTTCGGTTCGACCTCGCGTATCGGTTCGGTGAAACTCTTCAGTTTCTTGTAGATGCGGGCCATGTCCTTGCCCGAAGCCGTCGGCATGCGGTTCGCGATCGCGTTGATCCAGAGAATGCGGTTGTCGCGGGAAAGAACGCGCATCAGGTGCGTCTTCGAGAGCGGATCGCCGGTCCAGTCGTGCGAAAAGCACAGGATGTCGCGCCCGCGGAGGA
>JAKOSS010000706.1 GCA_029777145.1 Acidobacteriota bacterium
CGATTCGGTCGCGAACATGTTCGAAAAGGCGATGCTTGCCTACGGCGGGATCGATTCTGTGATCGTTACGGCCGGCGTTTTCGTTCCGCCCGACAAGTCGGGCCGCGTCGAGGACGACAAGTGGGATTTCACCTTCGGCATCAACGTCAAGGGCGCGTTCATCGTCGCGGACGAAGCGAACAAGATCTTCAAGAAGCAAGGACTTACGGGCAACATCGTCCTGACGACGAGCGCCAATGCGGTCGTCGCGAAAAAGGGAAGCCTGGCGTACGACACGTCGAAGGCGGCAGCGAACCATCTGACCCGCGAACTGGCGATCGAATTCGCGCCTCTCGTCCGTGTCAATGCGGTCGCGCCGGCGACGGTCGTCAAAGGCAGCACGATGTTCCCGCGCGACCGGGTGATCGCGAGCCTGACGAAATACGCGATCGCGTTTGACGAGTCGGAGGAAACGGAGGCGCTGACCGAGAAACTCTCTCAGTTTTACGCGAAGCGAAGTCTGACCCAAACTCCTATCGAACCTTCCGATCAGGCCGAAGCGATCTTCCTGCTCGTTTCGAAGCGGCTCGGAAAAACGACCGGGCACGTGATTCCCGTCGACGGCGGTCTCGCCGACGGTTTCATGCGCTGACAATCCCGCGGGGCGCTCATCCGAACGTTCGGGCGTCCCGCAATTTTGTTCCCTTCCCGCACCCAAATGCGGTTAAAATGCTGGTGACATATGGCGAATAACTTTGTGATCGACGAAGAATTCATCGCCTCTCAAAACCGTTTGAAGGCTGATGAAGTGGCCGAGGACCTTGAGTACCTTGGACGCCGGCTTGCACGGCGCGGCCTTGATCCGCGCACGTTCGTGGATAAGGCCAAATCGCTGAAGGTTGCCGTTCCGTCGTGGGGCGTCGGAACCGGCGGAACGCGTTTTGCGCGTTTTCCGGGTGTCGGCGAACCGCGAAACGTGTTCGAGAAGCTGGACGATTGCGCGGCGATCAATTCGCTGGTTCGTTCGACATCGGCAGTTTCGCTCCACATTCCGTGGGACAAGCCCGAAAACGCGGAAACCCTGAAGAACTATGCCACTTCGCGCGGACTGACGTTCGACGCGATGAACTCGAACACGTTCCAGGATCAGCCCGGACAACAGCGATCATACAAGTTTGGAAGTCTTTCGCACGCGGATCCGGCGACGCGCCGGCAGGCCGTCGAGCACAACCTCGAATGCATCGAACTGGGGAAGTCGATCGGTTCGAAGGCGCTGACGGTTTGGGTCGGCGACGGCAGCAACTTCGCCGGTCAGTCGAATTTCCGCGTCGCGCTGGAGAATTACCTCGAGTCGATGTGTGAGATCTACGCCGCGGTTCCCGACGACTGGAAGTTGTTCATCGAACACAAGATGTTCGAACCGGCGTTCTATTCGACCGTGATCTCCGATTGGGGAACAAATTACTACTGCGCCCGTGAGCTCGGACCGAAGGCGTTTTGCCTCGTCGATCTCGGCCACCACGCGCCGAACGTCAACATCGAACAGATCGTCTCGCGCCTGATCCAGTTCGGCAAGCTCGGCGGATTCCACTTCAACGACAGCAAGTATGGCGACGACGATCTTGATACGGGTTCGGTCAAGCCGTTCCAGCTGTTCCTGATCTTCAATGAACTCGTCGACGCCGAGTACAGCAAGGTTCCGGGATTCGATCCGGCGTACATGCTTGATCAGTCGCACAACGTGACCGATCCGATCGAATCGCTGATGTCGAGCGCCGTCGAGGTCTCGCGGGCATATGTCCAGGCGCTGCTCGTCGATCGCGAAAGACTCGCCGACGCGCAACGGAAAGGCGACGCGCTGCTCGCGCATTCGATTCTCAAAGACGCGTTCACGACCGACGTTTCAGCCATCCTGGC
>JAKOSS010000707.1 GCA_029777145.1 Acidobacteriota bacterium
GAATCAAAGCCGGGCGTTTTAGAATTGAACGTACTGACTTTCTAACAATTTTAAGGAACCTTATTTATGAAAATCGTAGTTTTGATGAAACAGGTCGCGAACAAGGACGCGGTGCTGCGAATCGCGGGCGACGAGAAGTGGATCGAACAGGGAGATATCTCGCTGCAGACCAACGAATCCGACGGCTACGCGCTTGAGGAAGCGCTGCGCATGAAGGAAGCGAAAGGCGGCGGCGAGGTCATCGTTTGCTCGCTCGGCGGTGCGTCTGCGAAGACCGTGATCAAGGACGCCCTGGCGCGCGGCGCGGACCGCGCGATCCATATCGTGAAGGAGGACGCGAACAAGTTGTCGCCGTTCCAGATCGCGAGCGTCATCGCCGACGCGATCCGCGGCGAACAGGCCGATCTCGTTTACACCGGATTGCAATCGGACGACGCCAGTTATGGTCAGACGGGCGTGATCCTTGCGGAACTGCTCGGAATCCCGCACGCGACGCTCGTGATCGAGGTAGATCGTGAGAATACGGAACTTCGCGTCAAACGTGAGCTCGAAAGCGGCTGGTATCAATGGTTTACGTATCAGACGCCGGCGTTGCTGACGATCCAGTCGGGAATTTCGCAGATCCGTTATGCGAGTCTCAAGGGGATCATGGCCGCTAAATCGAAACCGGTCGGGGAAGTTGCTCCCGGCGACACGGGCGAGGCGAAACAGACGATCCAGCGTGTGTATCTGCCGCTCAAGACGAAACAGACGCAGATGCTCGGAAACGGTGACGCGAAAGCGGGGGCGGTCGAACTTGTTGAAAAACTTAAGACCGAGGTGAGGGCCATTTGATGATTGCAGATCGTTAACGATTAACCATTTGCAATCAACCACTTACAGATATGATTCTAGTATTTATCGAACACAAGGATTGCGTTCTCAACAAGACCTCGATCGAAGCGATCGCCGCCGCGCAAAGCATCGGCAAAGATCTCGGAATGAAGGTTTCGGCCGTCATTGCCTGCGGCGGCGACTGCTCGCTTGCCGGCGAGATCGCGGGTTACGATCTCGAAAAGGTCATCGTCGCTAAAAACGAGAAGCTTGGCACCTACACGCCCGACGGCTATGCGGACGCGTGGGAAGCCGTGATCAAAGCCGAGAATCCGGCGTACGTCGTCATGTCGCACACCTATCAGGTCCGTGATTTCGCACCGAAAGTTGCGGCGCGATTCGGGACGGAAGTCGTCGGCGATGTCATCCGCTACGCGAGCAACGGCGGAAGCCTGACGTTCACGCGCCGGATCTTTCTAGGAAAGCTCGACGCCGACGTCACAGTCGCCGGCGACGGGCCGAAGTTCATCACGTTCCAGTCGGGCGCGTTCCGGGGTGACAGTGCGGCAAAGGGAAGCGCGACAGTGACGAACATCGACGTCAATGTCGGCGAGATCCGCATGACGCCCGAAGCGCCGTTCCAGGAAGCGAAGGCGTCGGTCGATCTGACGAAATCGGAAGTGATCGTTGCGATCGGCCGCGGCATCAAGTCGCAGGAGAACATCGCGGTCGCGCAATCGCTGGCCGACGTGCTCGGCGCCGACATCGCGGCTTCTCGACCGATCTGCGACAGCGAATGGCTCCCGATCGATCGCCAGATCGGATCGTCGGGCCAGACTGTCGCTCCGAAGCTTTACATCGCGCTTGGGATCTCAGGCGCGATCCAGCACATTGTCGGGATGAAGAATTCGGGGACAATCGTCGCGATCAACAAAGATGCCGAGGCCCCGATCTTCGACATCGCCGATTACGGCATCGTCGGCGACCTTTTCGAGGCCGTCCCGGTGCTCGTCGAAGAGATCAAGAAAGCGAAGGCCTAGTAAAGACGAACGGGTTTCCGGTCGCGGGACAGGGCTGTCTGAAAAGGCAGCCTCTGTTTTGTTTTGGATCGAGGGTTCATTAAACGGACTTCGGCGTCGTGAAAAAGACGATCGGTTTGGACCACCCAAATTGACCTACGCGCACAAATCCAAGCCGGTCCGGCGAATATTGGTTGCTTCGAGCCGGAACCGATTTTTATTTCTTTATCTTCTCCGTTGTTGTCGTTATCAGTTTTCTTCACCTTATGATAACATTAGCATGAATAATAATAACTGCGTTGATGAAATAAGCCGCAAACATCAGACGCGCTTTTCGATGGCTCTTTTGAATCGGGGCGGCAGATGATTCGTTCGCAGCGTCAATGCCGCCAGGCACAGGGAAATTGACTTGGTTCGCTGAAGGACCGTTTCTGATGTCATCGCACGATCGGCGTTTTCGGCCGGGTCAATTTCACAGACACGCAACGGTCGATTTACCCTTCCGGCGCCGAAAGCGGGCGGAAAATGAAGTACGCAGCCCGATCCAATTTAACGTCGCTCCCATCAAACCCGAACCCGCTCACCGCACTCTTCGATCAATCATGCTTTAGCGGTAGCCGCCAATGCTTCATAAACTCGCCTATCGCGCGAACTGCGATCCCATCCGACCCTGAGATTCTTCGATAGGAGGTCCTTGACTCGCCATGTTCAACATTTGGAAAAAACTCGTCGTTTTGATTTTCGGGATCTTCATTGCCGCGACGTTGTCAGCCGCGCAGACGCGCGGCAGGACGGAAAGGGTAACCGTCAATCACCCGCCCATCATCGAAGAAGGGAGCGCTATCAGCGTCAGATTAGCGGAGGATGGCCCATTTCCGCTCACGATCAGACTGCATGCCGTCGATTCAGACCATGGGGATTTTCTGAAATGGGAGATCGTCGACGGACCTACAAACGGAAACGTGTCGGTTTCGGCGCGCGGCCGGTCTACGGTTATATCTTACGCTCCCGTCGGGGGCGTCAGATCCAACGACTCGATCGTCGTCAAGGTATCGGACGGAAACGGAGGCTTTGAAACGACAACCGTGTATATCAAGGCGACTCTTGACGCCTCTACTTATTATGTCGACAACACAAACGCATTGTGCTCAGACGCGGGCGGCGGTCTGACGGAGGCGATTCCTTTCTGCACCCTCACAAAGGCCGCAAGCGTAGCCGTTGCTGGGGATTCGGTTCGGGTTTTGGCGGGTACATACGCTGAAACCGTCAAACCGAACTCCGGAACCGCCGGCAGCCCGGTGACGTTTTCCGCCGCGCCGGGGGTTTCGGTTACCGGACTGCCCGGAAACTCAACGAACGGCGGCGCGTTCCGGATCACCACGAAGAGTTACATTGTCGTCGACGGTTTTGACGTAACGGGCACCGCCGACTACGGGATAATCCTCGATACCTCGAATAACATCACGATCTCGAACAATCATGTCAGTTACTCCGGAACGTCGGCGATTCATCGGATCGGGATATATCTGAGAGCGACAACGGATTCGACGATCATCGGCAATACCTCCGACCACAATACGATGGACGGAATCCGCCTCAACACCGGATCGACGGGCAATATGGTGATGAACAACATATCCTTCGGCAACGCCGAAAGCTCGGTTCGAAACGCCTGCGGGATCAACCTCCTTTCGAACAGCAACTACAACACGATCATTCACAACATCACTTATGCGAACGAGGATACCGGTTTGAATTTCTACACCGGTTCCAGTTACAACCAGGTTATCGGAAATCTTACCTACGGTAACGGCGACCACTGGATCGACAACAATGCGGCGCCGAACAATGTCTTTGTCGGAAACACGGTCCACGGCAATGTCACGGTCGGCATCAATCTCGAGGGTGCGACAGTTCCCGGATCGGGCGGAGCTACGGTCGTCAATAATGTAATGGTCGATAACGGGCTTTTGAGACTGGTCGGTGGCGGAACCTCGACCGGAAGCGATGGGAATCTCCGCGTCGACGCACAGTCGCAGTCGGGAACCTCACTCGACTACAACTTGTACTATTTATCGCCTGCAAACGGGGGAACGGTACAGGTCGTTTGGCAGGGCGCGGCCAGTTTTACATCGCTTGACGCGTTCAAATCGTCGCAGCCGGGCCAGGAGATGAACGGACTCGAATCGGATCCGCTGCTTGTCGGCCCGGCAGCCATCGCCGAAAGACCGCCATCGGCGCCGTTCAATGTCGCGATCAACGTCGGAGACTACCACATCGGAGCCGGATCGGCGGCGATTGACAGCGCCGACTCGAATGCTCTGGGAGAACCACTTCTCGATATTGAGGGTAACGGCCGTGTCGACGATCCGTTCGTTTTGAACACCGGGAACGGAGTGCGCACCTTTGACGACCGAGGTGCGTACGAATTCCAGCCGCTCGTGCCGACCGCAGCGACGCTGAGCATCGGCGGGCACGTCCGGACTGCCGAAGGAAGCGGAATCCGAAACGTTTCAGTCACTATTACGGGCGGCCGATTACTGGAATCACGCAGGACGTCTACGAGCGCGTTCGGCACTTATCGGTTTGACGGCCTTGAAGCTGGGTGGCTATATATCGTCACAGTGAAATCGAAGCGCTTCGTTTTTATTGATTCGAACCAGTTTTTCGACTTGAAGGACGACGTCTTGGATGCTGATTTTGTCGCTCAAGAACGTTGAATCCGATATCCGATCAACCCAAGTTCGTTGCCGCAAATTCCCAGTTCAGGAGCTTGTCGATGACCGCATCGACATATGCCGCGCGGCGGTTCTGATAGTCGAGATAATAGGCGTGTTCCCAGACGTCGATCGTCAGCAGCGGCTTGAATCTGAACGACATCGGAACTTCCGCGTCCTTCGTCTTCATCACCGTCAGCTTTCCTTTCTTGTCGGCGACGAGCCAGCCCCAGCCCGATCCGAACTGCGAGACCGTCATGTCGGCGAATGCCTTCTTGAACTGGTCGTAACCGCCGAAGGCTTCATCGATCTTCTCCGCCAGTTTCCCGGTCGGCTTTCCGCCGCCGTTCGGACGCATCGAGTTCCAGTAGAACGTGTGGTTCCACAACTGCGCGGCGTTGTTGAACACCGCCATATTTTTCTTTGACCACGCCGCCGAGATCACCTGTTCGAGCGACATCGACTCAAACTCAGATCCCTTCGCCAGCTTCGTCAGGTTGTCGGCGTACGCCCGGTGATGCTTGCCGTAATGGAATCCGATCGTGTTCGCCGAGATGACCGGCGCCAGCGCGTCGTCCTTGTACGGCAACGGCGGAAGTTCGAAAGACGCAGCCTTTCCGATGATCGCCGGAAACCCTGCAACCACGGCTGAACCGATGCCAACCGCCAAGAAATCCCTTCTGTTCATAATAGTTCGAATCTAGCACTTAGAATGGCCGCAGGCAAAAGTTTTCCGCCATCATCCAGATCGAGCGTCAGAGGGTTCATCGGTATTTTGGCCGCGGATCAACGCGGAAATCCGCGGACTCGCATTTTGTTTTATCCGCGTCATCCGCGAAATCCGCGGCCACTATTTCCAATAAAATTGGGTTCTAAGGCTTGTTCGCGTTCGGCTTTTCGTCGGTTTCGACCCGGACGAAGAAGAGGTTGCTGCCCTTCGTCTTTTCGTCCTCAGCGACGATGATCACGAGGCCGTCCTTCTTGCCGTTGGCCTTCTTCTGGAAGACGCAAAAAACGCCGGCCTTTTCGTTTTGACTACCGCCGGCGCAGGTCGATTCCTTGCTCGTATCCCATCCGCCGAAGCTGTTCATCTTCTCGTTCGTATAGAACTTCTGGATCTCCGCGGGCGCTTGCGGGCTCGAAAATGCAAGCCAGTCGATGTCGCCGGTCGTCTGATCCTCGCCGTCCTTGTTGAGCCGGCCGAGATTCCCGAGGATCGTCCTGAGGACGATCTTCATCCCCGTCGGCATTTCCAGATCGTTGGGCTTCATATCGTCCATTGTCGGGACGTCCGCCCACATCTGATCGGCCTTCTTCATTTCCGGGCCGGGCATGACGCGGTCCACGATCCCGCTGCACGCCACGACCGACAACGAGATCGCGAGCATCGCGATCAGCAGATTCGTTCTGTTCATAATTAC
>JAKOSS010000708.1 GCA_029777145.1 Acidobacteriota bacterium
CCGGCGTATTTGGCGGCGACCTTCGTCCACGTTTCCGTATCGATCTGCGCTTCAAATCGCGAAAAATTGTCGTCCAGATCGCGAAGGATCGGAGATTCGGTCGCCCGTTTCGTGACCGCGATCGTTGAGATCTCCAGAGCTTTGGTCGATCTCGGATCGGTTTCGGATCCCAGTTTAACGCCCGAATCGCGGATCGCCGCATCGCGTTTTGCACGAATGCGTCCGGCGATCTCGGATTGGAACTGCAGGATCGCGAACTGTCGGGAGTTGTCGAACTGCTTCGAAAGCACGTTGCGTTCGAACTCTTGCGCGTTCTGAAGCGAATTCAGGAACGAATCCGGCGCGTAAAGTCCCGGCAGCGCGTCGATCACCTCACCACGGCCGGAAAGTACGTAATGGATGCTGTTGCCGGTCAGCGTCCGTTCCAATTTGCGCCCGTCGCCGAAATCGATCGTGACCTTCGGGACCGGCCTCACGGATTTCCAGTGAAGCACGTAATTCTCGCGCAGGTACTTCGAGATCGCGGAATTCGAATAGAGGATCGCCCTGAAAAACCGCGAATTCGCGCAGCTGTATTCTTCGTTGAGGTTCCCCAAAAGGCGGAGCGAAAGGACGGGCTTGTTTGTCGATCTTGCTTCGGCGAGCGCCGCGTCGAGGTCCGTGTACCAAAAGAGCCGCGAGGCGTAGTCGTCTTTCTGCATCGCCACCGAATCGATCGCGAACGCGATTCGATTCCAGCGTTCCGACGTCTCGCCGGACTTGAGGAACGCTGAGATCTCAGCGTCGTACGAGTCAAAAAGCGCATCGAGCCCGGCTTTGCCTTCGGAGCGCAATCCGGTGATCGCTTCCGTGCGCAATGCCGCGTCGGAGGAGACCGCGTCGCGGACCATCTCTTCGGTTGAGCGGGCGAAAACTCCAATGGCGAGCGCCGCGACGATCGCGGCGAGAATGATAATTCGGGGACGGAAATTCATCGCAAAAACTCCTCGGGCAGTACCTGAACGTCGCAGGCTTGGAGATTTTGCACAGTCGTCGGGTTGCCCGGACAGTGAGCCGTGAGCCGTAAGCGGTGAGCCGTAAGCAGTGAGCTGTGAGCAGAATGTGTCCTCTGTGCCTATGTTGTCAATTTTATGTGTCCGGTGTGAATGTGTTGGAAAATGCGTCAACACATAGGCACACAGGTCACATAGCGATACGATTCACCGACAACCGATCACCGACCACCGACCACCGACCACCGACCACCGACCACCGACCACCGACCACTGATCACTGACCACCGACACAGGCCACTGACCACTGACCACTGACCACTGACTAGCTATAGGGAATTACATACACCGCGATCGCGAGGAAATGAAGGATGCTGCCCGAAAGAACGAAAAGGTGCCAGATCGCGTGATGATGCTTGATCCGGTGCATCGCGTAGAAGATCACGCCGACCGAATAGGCGACGCCGCCCGCGATCACGAGTCCGATCGGCGCCATCCCGATCTTCGCCGCGAGCGGCTGGACGGCGATCACGCCGATCCATCCCATAACCAGATACGAAACAACCGATGCCGAGCGGAAACGCTTGTGCAAAAAGACCTTGCTGACGATCCCCAGAAGCGCGAAGAGCCAGATGAAAATGAACAGCCAAAGGCCGATCCCGGTGCGGAGGACGACGAGCGTGAACGGCGTGTATGTGCCGGCGATGAGAAGATAGATGCAGCAGTGGTCGACGAGCTGGAGGACGTGTTTTTGGCGCTCGGAAACGGCCGAATGATAGAGCGTCGAAGCGGCGTAAAGCGTGACGAGCGAAAGGCCGTAAACGACGGCGCTCAAAATGTACCAGAAATCGCCGTATGCGGCGGCAAGCGCGACGAGTCCGACGAGTCCGGCGACGCTCAGGCATAACCCAACGCCGTGCGTGATCGTGTTTGCCAACTCCTCAACCGATAATTCCTGCAGACGAGCTTTGACCATAAAACATGCCCCGTTTCAATCATACGAAACGCCGCAAGTTCGCATCGTAATCGTTTTGTAATGATCGCGCAAACAAAGCGCAATTGAGCCTGTTCCTTTCAGTATTGTCCAATACGCCAGGTCATCCGTCCCCGGAGCGGCGAACCCTTGGGACGGGTTTGAAATTGATTACCAATTTTCCCTCCGACCCTGCCCATCTTGGGCTTGGGTACGAGCATTAGAGTTCGCGGATGAAATCGGCCACGTCGCCGAAGGATTGTGCATATAGATCGGCGGGGAAACGTCGGCGGATGTCGTCGTTCTCGAAGACGCTGCCGCCGAGGATGATCGGGATCTTCAGCTTGCTCAACTGTTCGCGGAATTGTTTGTAGTCGCGCGCCAGTCTTTCGAGGTCGTTGAGGTACGAGACCGAGATGCAGATCGCCTCGGGCGAATGGAAGCTGACTTCTTCGGCGAGCGAATAAAGCGGCGTGTTCGCGCCGAAATTCATGACCTCCCAACCGCAGCTCTCGATCGTGATCTGCGACAAATGCGTCGGGAGTTCATGATAGTCGCCTTCGAACGCGCAGCAGA
>JAKOSS010000072.1 GCA_029777145.1 Acidobacteriota bacterium
CAATAACAGATCGGCGGGGAAGGTCGCGCATTCGCTGACCGTCGGCGAGGGATTCGTCGACCCGCTCGGGTTTTACGACGGATCGCCGGTCCTCTCGTGGAAGCTGCCGGCGGGCGTGAAAAAGCAAACCGCCTATCGGATCGAGGTCACGTTAGCGACCGGTGCAGTTAGGTGGGACAGCGGTTGGGTCGACTCCGACGACACGACATTCGTCCCGTACGGCGGCAAACGATTTGTGTCGCGCGATCGTGCGAGTTGGCGGGTCAGATTCCGGAACGAAAATCGAATCGATTCAGGTTGGAGCGCTCCGGCGCATTTCGAGATGGGATTGCTTTCCGCTAAGGACTGGACGGCGAAATGGATCAGGCCGTCGCAGGAAAGGCCGTCCGGCGACGAACCTGTCGCATGGTTGCGTCGCGGTTTTCAGGTCGACAAGAAGATCGCGCGGGCCCGAGTTTACGTCACCGCCCGAGGGCTCTTCGAACTCAACCTCAACGGCGTCCGCGTCGGGAACGATCATTTCGCCAACGGTCTGACGTCGTACACGAAGCGCCTCGATACGCTGACATACGACATCACCGGACTGCTCCGCCCGGGCGAAAACAAGGTCGAGGCGATGCTCGGGATGGGCTGGTACGCGGGACGGTTTCCGTTCGCGAGGCGCAAGGGATATTACGGCGAGAATTCGGAATTTCTTCTGCAGCTTGAGATCACGAACTCCGACGGCACGCGCGAGACAATTGTATCCGATGAAAAATGGGAAGCGACGTTCAACGGTCCGGTAGTTTCGTCGAGCATTTACGACGGCGAATCCTACGACGCGCGAAAAGAAATAACGGGATGGAAACCGGTGCTCGCGAACGCGGATCTCGGCGCGGCCGAATTGACGCCGAAACCGTTTGCGCCGGTGCGCGAGAGCGATCGGCTCACGGTCAAAACGATCACCGAGCCGGAAAAGGGAAGATTCGTCTTCGACCTCGGGCAGAACATGGTCGGCTGGGCACGGATCAGGATCCCAACTGAAAAAGACAAGACTGTCACGCTCCGTTTTGCCGAGATGCTGAACGCCGACGGCACGCTCTACACGGAGAATTACAGGTCCGCAAAATCTACCGACGCCTACACGTCGGCGAAAACAGGCGTCGTCGAATGGGAACCGCATTTCACGTTTCACGGATTTCGATACGTCGAACTTTCCGGATTGCCCGACGGGGCGAAACCGCAAAAGGACTGGGTGACGGGCGTCGTTCTGCATTCGGATCTGCGCGCGATCGGCGAATTCGAATCTTCGCACGCGAAACTCAATCGACTGCAGAGCAACATCGTCTGGGGCCAGCGCGGCAATTTCGTCGATATTCCGACCGATTGTCCGCAACGCGACGAACGGCTCGGCTGGACCGGCGACGCGCAGGTCTTCGGCCCGACGGCGATGTTCAACTACGATTCGCACGCTTTTTGGAAAAGCTGGCTGGCGTCGATGCGCGTCGATCAATTGCCCGACGGCCAGATCCCGAGCGTCATCCCCGAGTCGATGCGGAACGCCGGAAGTCCCGGCTGGATGGACGCGGCGACCATCATTCCGTGGGAGCTTTACGTTCGGACCGGCGATGAGCGCGTTTTGGCGGACAATTTCGCCATGATGGAAAAGCTCGTCGGTTGGTACCGCTCGCAGTCGGTCGAAGGCCTGACGCCGAACGTCAAAGGCTACGGCGATTGGCTCCAGCCTTATCCGAAAGCGACGAAGACCGCCGAAGACAACAACGCTGACCGTCGCGGCGATACTCCGCGTTCGCTGCTCGGAACCGCGTTCTACGCCCACAGCGCGCAAATCTTGGCCGATTCCGCGCGGGTTCTGAAGCGCGAATCGGACGCCAAACGCTATTCCGACGAGGCCGCGTTCGTGAAGAGTGCGTTTTACAAGAACTATTTCGACGCGTCGGGAAGACTCCAAAACGCGCCGGAGACGCAAACGGCGTACGTGCTCGCGATCGCCTTCGACCTGATTCCGGTCGAAGCAAAAAAAGGCGCGATGGCGAACCTCGTGCGGCTGATCGGCGAGGCCGACGGACATTTGCGGACCGGCTTTCTCGGTACGCCGTACATCGTGAAAGTGCTCGACGAAATGGGTCGCCCGGACCTCGCGTACGATCTCCTGTTCAAGGAAACCTACCCGTCGTGGTTTTACTCGATCAATCAGGGCGCGACGACGATGTGGGAGCGCTGGAACAGTTACAGCCGCGACAAGGGATTCGGCGAGGCGTCGATGAATTCGTTCAATCACTACGC
>JAKOSS010000709.1 GCA_029777145.1 Acidobacteriota bacterium
GCGTGCGACGTGACCGAGTTCGACAGGGTCTTCGACGTCCGTGATCGGCGTTCCGAGGAACGCTTTTTCGATCGGGCCGTGCGTCGAATTGCCGTCTTTCGGACCGATGTTCCACGCCGTCGGCGTAACGACCTGGTAGTTCTCGATCTTGCCGTTCTCGATGACGATCCAGTCCGAAAGCGCGCCGCGGGCGGCTTCCGTTGAACCGAATCCCTTGCCCGATTCGTGCTCGACCGGTTTGATGTAGAAACGGTCGTGCAGATCGATCTGCTTGAGCCAGTTCATCACCCACTTGAAGTACTTCGGACCTTCGTGAACGCGTGCGAGCTGCCGCGTGAAAACGCTCGGGCCGAGCTTGTTGATGACGTCGAGGATCAGCGGATCACTGTCGGCGTGGCTTCCGGCGTTCGGTTTCGCCGCCATGATCTGGCGCGAAAGCGGTCCGGCCTCGAGCGGAACATAGCCGAGTCCCGGAACTTCGTAACGCGGTGATTTCGCCCAAGAATACTTGTCCGATTTCTTGCCGTCGGCGGGATCGATCGGCTCGGTGCGGCCTTCCCACGGATGCAGCAACCCGTAGTCCTTGAAGAACGAACTCGCAGTGTCTTCCTTGACGCGCATGTGATCGAAATCGTGGAACTCGCCGCCGGCATAAACGCCGGAACGCGAGATCAGCGCGTCGTTCCGGCCATCGATCGTCGGATGCAGGTAAAGCTCCGGATCGAAGTACGTTCCCGTAGAAAGAAAATTCCCGACGCCCTGGCCGTATTTGTCGAGCCCGATCTCCTGACAATAGCGGATGAAGAACGCGCAGTCGGAATTGCTCTGACTTTCGTTCTCATCGCACCAAGCAAGAATGTCTTCCCAGGTCTTGTTCTCGAGCCAGCGATCGACCGAGCAACCGAGCCAGCGTTTCTCGAGCCATTCGTCGCGCCAATATTCGAGGATCGCCGTCGAGCGAGTGATGTCGGAAAGCGTCGGTCCGCACATCACGCCGCCCGGGATCATGAAGCTCGAATGCGGCCATTGGCCGCCGAAGATCGCGTAGACCTCGACCGGCTTGTTCGAGGTCGTTACGCCGTGCTCGTAGCTCGTCCCGACGAACGGTGCGAAGCGCCGGACGGCTTCATCGTAGCCCTTCGCATTGGCGTAGTTCTTGTTGACGAAATCGATCGCGAAGATCGCGTAAAAATAGCGCGGGATCGATTGAAGCGTTTCGCATGCCTGCGCGATGTTGCGGATCAGCGTCGCGTTGTGTGGGACTTCCGTCGCCCACGCCGTATCGAGCGCGTAAACCGATTTGTACAAGTGACTTCCGCCGCAGATGCCGCAGATGCGCGGCGTCACGATCAATCCGGCCTGCGGATCCTTGCCTTTCAAGATGATCTCGAAACCGCGGAACATCGTCGCTTCGGTCCAGGCGTCGGTGACGACTCCGTTCTCGATCTTGACGCGGACGTCGAGGTCGCCCTCGACGCGGCCCAAAGGACTGACATGCAGATCGATCGCGTTTCCTGATGCTGTTGCTGTAACTGCCATAGTATTTTCTCCTCAAAACGAGGCGAGACGTTTCGATCTTTGACCTTTGATCTTTGACCTTTGAATTCAGCGAAAATCAAAGCTCAAAGATCAAAGATCCAAAATCGAACCTCGCCTAAACGACGAACATGTCTTCCTTGGACCACTTCGGGGCCGCGATGCGCGCGGTCGCCGCAAGTGCCGTGTATGTCAGGTGATCGGTGCCTTCGGGCAGTTCCTTCGGGATCGAACCGCTGACCTTCTGCGTCTTGAACACCGTTCCCGGCGCGAGATCGAAGAACGGGAATTCCGGCTCGGTGCAGCCCGTGCAAGGCATGCCGGCGCGCGTCTTCGACGACTGGCGGTTCCAGAGAATACGGTTGCAGGGACTGTGGGTCATCGGCCCGCGGCAGCCCATTTCATAGAAGAGACAGCCCTTGCGGGTTCCCTCGCCGAAAGATGTCGTGGCTTGTTTGTATTCGAAGTACTGGACGCGGGTGCATCCGGTTTGAGTGAATGTTTTGAAGAAAGTTGCGGGACGCTGGAGATCGTCGAGCGAAAGATCGCCGGCACGTCCGGTGGCGACGGCGACGAGGATCTGCGTCACCCAGTCGGGATGCGCGGGACAGCCCGGAATATTCAGTACCGGAAGCCCCATCTTCGACTTGAAGCCGGCGCCGAGAAATCCGCCGTGATCGCGCTTCAGATACTGCAATCCGACCGATTCGGAAGGATTCGGCGCAGTCGCCGGAATTCCGCCCCAGCAGGCGCAGTCGCCGATCGCGACGACGATCTGGGCCTGTGCCGCAAGTTCGCGGACCCAGTCCATCATCGGACGGTCGGCGAACATATTGTAGCGGCCGGTGCCGTTCGGTGCCTGGATGACCGAGCCCTCGAAGACGAAGATGTCGAGCGGTTTGTCACCCTTGGCGCAATCCCAAAAGATCTGCTTGGCCTGGTCCCCGAGTTCCATCCCGAGCGACGGGTGCCAGAGAACGTCGATCCCGAAATCTGTCACGAGATCGACCGCACTCGGTTCCTCCGCGTTCAGAAACGACATCGTGTTCCCGCTGCAGGCACCACCCTGTAACCACAACAAACTAGCCATTTGTATTCTCCTTAAAGTGTTGTTATCAAAACTTTTTCACGTTCGCGCCGGACGGCTTCCGGCGGCTTTTTTCAACTCTTCGAGATAATCCATCCACTCATCGAACCCGATCCCGCGCTTTGCAGAGGACTCAAGGATCGGGATCCCCGGACGCACCGAACGGATGTTCTCGTAACAGGCGTCGCGATCGAATTCGCAGACCTCGGCAAGATCGATCTTGGTGATCATCGCGACATCCGAACTGTTAAAGATCGTCGGGTACTTGAGCGGCTTGTCCTCGCCTTCGGTGACCGCGTGAAGGACGACACGCGCGTCTTCGCCGAGATCGTAACTCGATGGACAAACAAGGTTTCCGACGTTCTCGATGAACAGGAAATCGAGTTCGCCCAGATCCCATCCTTCGAGGTGGCGGTCGATCATCTCGGCCTCGAGATGACATATGCCGTGCGTCTCGATCTGGCGGACCGGAGCGCCGCTGCGTTCGAGCCGTTTGGCGTCGTTCTCGGTCGCGAGATCGCCGACGAGTGCGGCGACCCTTTGTCCGGCTTCCGACATCCGTCGAAGGGTTTCTTCGAGAAACGCGGTCTTGCCTGCGCCCGGGCTCGAGACAAGATCGACGACGCAAACATCGGCGTCGCGGTAACGTCCGCGGAGTCCTTCGGCGAGCTGGTCGTTCTTTTTGAGGATCCCTTGCCGGACCTCAAGAATTCTCGGTTTTTCCATCATCTACCTCGATTGAAACGACCTCCAATTCTTTGCCCTGCAGGATCTTGCCGGTCAGCTCTTTGCATTGTCCGCACCGAAAAATCGGCGGCGACGCAAGCTCGGTGTCGAAATCGCAGTCGTCGCAGTGAACAACGACCGGCAATTCCTCGATCACGAGCGTAGCGTCCGCCGCGCGGGTGTTCTCGGCGGCGATCTCAAAGCTGAACAGGAGCGCGTCCTTGACGACCCCCGACATTGCCCCGATCTTGAGAAAGATCTTTGTCGCCGTTGTTTCCGGCGGCAGATTCTCTTCAACGGTCTCAACGATGCTGCAGGCGATTGAAAGTTCGTGCATTGTGATTACGGCTGGTGCCCGAACTATTTTCGCATCATTCGACCGATATTTCTCGCAAGCGCGATCATGAAACCGATGCCGCGCTGAACATCCTCGTCCTTCGTCGCGCTGAAGAGCCCGAAGAACGAAACGCCTTTCGGGCTTTGCCTGAACTCGGCCTCCGTCGCGACCGTCGTTTTGCCGATGTCTCCGAGCAACTGCACGAGTTCCGGCGTCAGCATTCCGGAATTTAGAAACGCCTGGACGCCCTCGCTTTCAGCGATCTCGCCGAGTTTCGCGGTGGTTTGCATGAGAACCGGAGCTTTATCGAGAAGCGGCGGAAGGTTTTCGGTGATCGTCGGGAGCGCGGCCGGAAGATGGGCGAGCAGGGATCCGAAATTCGCGGCATATTCGTCACTGAACTGCGGGCGCATCTCGCGTAGCGATTCGCCGATGTTGTCCGCGATCTCTTCGCCGCGCGCCAGAAATCCGGCGACTCCGGTTGTCAGAAACGCGATCGTCGGCGCGTTGTCGATGATCTCGTTGAGCGCCGCGAGCGTTTCGGGATTCGCGAGTTTGTCCGAAAGATCCTTGAGCTGACCAAGGCGTTCGGGCTGCATCAATTCGTCGAACTCGCGGGTTTCCGCCAGTTTCGAGACCTTGTTCCCCGCGCGGGCGAGTGTCGGCAGGTTGTTGACGAGCTGCGGGACCTCGTCGATGAATTTCGGTCCATGGCCGTTGGTCGAGGGCACGAATTCGCGAATGCTCTCACCGACGTTGTCCGCGATCTCGTCTCCCCGGCGCAGAAAGCCGTCGACGCCCGTGAGCAGCGCGTCGAGCGTCCGCGCGTTCTTCAGCAGATTCCTCAGTGCCTCGGCCGTCTGCGGGTTGTTAAGTTCTGCAATTACTTCTTTTAGCGAATCAGAAATTTCGACGGATGTGTCCTGCATCGGCTCGCCTCGATCGTTCGTTTATGACGGCTGATGATTCAGCCGCCGCATCTTTGAAGTCGGATTGTTCTGGCAAAAAAGATTACGGAGCGATTATGTCGCCGACCGATCGGGGCGTCTATTCGCAAAACTACGCAGTCTCGTACGAAGAACTACGGAGATTTCCGGGGAAAACTACGTAGACCGTGAGCAGTGAGCCGTGAGCGGTGAGCAGTCGGAACCGGGAGCGGCAGCGAACGAAGTTTATGAGTGGGGGAACGGGAGAAGGGGAGAGTGGGAAATAGCGAACCACAATAAAATTGGTAAGACCAATTGGATCTCTCCCACTCCCCCTTTCTCCCGCTCCCCCACTCGGGATCTACGAAGGTATGATCCCGCGCTTTATCGCGTATCGGATGAGATCGGCTTTGGAGTGGATGTCGAGCTTGTTCATGAGGTTCGACCGGTGCGTCTCGGCCGTTCGGGTGCTGATCCCCAGTTTGGCGGCGATCTCGGAATGCGTCATTCCCTCGACGGTGAGCTGCAGGATCTCGCGCTCGCGCGTCGTCAGCGTATCGTACGAATCGAACGAACCCGACTTCGCGAATTGTTGGTACGCATTGATCGCGCGATCGGACAAAGGGCCGGAGAGATATCGACGGCCGGCGATCACCTCGCGGACCGCGTGCACGAGATCGCTCGAATCCGAGTCCTTCAGGACGTATCCCGATGCGCCGTTTGCGAGCGCCTCGAGCACGAAACCCTCGTCGTCGTACATCGAGAGAATGATGATCTTTGTCCGAAGATTGAGTTTGGTGAGTTGCCGCGCGACCTCGAGTCCGTTGAGATTCGGCATCATGAGA
>JAKOSS010000710.1 GCA_029777145.1 Acidobacteriota bacterium
CCGGGAATCACACCGTTCCCAGTCCCCAGTCGACTATAAGTTCACGCGGGTCGGTGTCGCGTAGCCAAGTGACGAGACGCCTGAAGTCGGCGACCGACGCGAGGCCGATGCAGCCGGCCGTACCGGGAGCGGTCGAACGGTTCCAGTCGATATGGATCTGGATCAGGTCACGGTCGGTCCCTGATTTCGGGACGTAGTCGACAGGGATCTTTACCGGCCCGATCCCGTCCTTGAACACTCTCTTGTCATAAACGTCGGGTCCGCCGGCCCACAAGATGTTTCTGATCTGCCATTTGCCATCGGGAAGCGGCTCGTACGAACCGCGTTTGCTTTCGCTTCCTTTCCGAAAGAACTGCCGCTTGGGCTGCCCGGAAACGACGAACAGCGAATCACTGAGTTGGCCGTCCTTGAAATAATCGAGCCGCAACCGATAGCAGCCGAATGATTCCTTCGTATCGGTCCGCGTCAGTTTCAGGCAGTTTTTGCCGGCCACCGGAGGAGCCGCGGGAACTTTGGCTGCCGGGGCCGATTCGCCCCAAAGTTTTTCCCATGTTTTCGGGCCAACTTTTCCGTCCGCCTCGGCGGTTCCGAACATGGCTGACTGAAAATCACGCACGGCCGAGTCCGTCAATTTTCCAAAGTCGCCGTCGATCCCGCCCGTGTAAAAGCCCAGTTCTTTCAGCCTTCGCTGCAGGCTCGAAACGTCAGTCTCGCCGGGGCCGTCCGCGCTTCCGAAAAGCAGGAGCCGCTTCGGCACGGGCGGTGCGGACGTTGCCGGTGCGACGACCGCGGGCCCGCCGACCGAAATACGTTGGCCCGCCGGAATGCTGTTCCCGGGAGGCGCGATCCGGAAGGTCTTCAGATTGCGATACTGGCCGATCGTTTCGGTCAGTTCGCGGACGCGCGAATCGTCGATCTCGAGAATCTCGATCACCGTCGATTCGTGCGATGCGACGAGCACGGTTCGATCGCCGTCGCGATACGCCTCGATCCGATTCACGCGGTCCTGCGGCGAATCTTCGGCGACGATCGGACTCCCGGCGCCGTCGGCCTTTTCGAACAGGGCCTTTTCGTCGGCGCGGCGGTTCGTCAATCCCTCGATCACGACCTTCTTGCCGTTAACGGTGCCTTTGTTCCAGAGCATGAACGCCGCGGCCGCGGCCGGAAAATCACCCTCGCGGAGCTTTCTCAGGATCGTGCTGCCGCCGAATCCGCCGACGCCGATGTTGTAGCAAAGCGAGACGAGCGCGTCGAACTGGTTCTGATTGAGCGTAACGTCTTTCAGGAGGACGTTGAGCGATTTGACCGTCCCGTCGATCTCAAATTTCAGAAAGGCCTCGGCCTGCGCCTGCGAGATCTCGTCGCCGAGCGCGACGCGCCTGCCGTCAGGATAGCGTATCGTTCCGTAGCCGATGGTCGGGATGCCGACCGGGTCGCGATAGGCCTTTCGTTTGAAGCCTTCCCATTTCTTGACGATTTCCAAACAGTTTTGGGAGATGTTCATATCTTTCCTCGATCGAATGTTGATTTATGTGCCGTGGCGGGCGTGCCGCCGTTTGTCCTATACTGAGAATGTTTTTCAAGACGAATTTCTGACATTGAATTCGCGATTGTTTCCGGCGATGGATGTGCTTGAACTTATCAGAACGGCGAAGGTTCGCGTTGCGCCCGAGACTTTTGCGCTCGTTTCGCTGACCAACGACGACTGGACGCGGATCCTTTCCGATCCGCAGGCGTCGCCACGGATGTCGGTTCCGTTCATGATCCTCAAGGATCCGTTCGAGATCACGCTGATGCTCGACGAGACCGACTTTGGGTCATTGACCGCGGTGCTTGGTTCGGCACGCGCCGAGCGCGGTTTCCGGTTGCTCAGCTTCGACCTCGAACTCGATTTTTCAGTCACCGGATTTCTGGCGGAGATTTCGCGGGTTTTGGCCGAAAAGAAGATCCCGATCGTCGCGGCCTCGTCGTTTTCGCGCGATCATCTGCTGATCAGGCAGGCCGATCTGGCGGCGGCGTTGCGGGTGCTCGGAGAGATCGTCGACGAGGTGTGCTGATATGATCTGGACGGACAAGGTCGTTTTTCTGACGGGGGCTTCGAGCGGGATCGGCGAGGCGCTTGCGGTGGCGCTTGCAAAGAAGGGAGCGATCCTCGGATTGCTCGCGCGGCGTGAAGATCTGCTCAACGAGTTAGCGTCGAAATGCGAGTCGCACGGCGGACGCGCGCGCGTTTTCGCGTGCGACGTGACCGACGAAATGGCGGTCGAGGACGCGGCGCAGGCGCTCCGCGACGAATTCGGCCACATCGACATTTTGATCTGCAATGCGGGTATCGGCGGACCGAAACACGCGAAAGACCTGACGACCGCCGACGTAAAGAAGGTAGTCGAGGTCAACTTCATGGGCGCGGTCAACGCGGTCACGTCGGTATTGCCGTCGATGATCCGGAACGGTTCGGGACAACTTGTAGCGATCTCGAGTCTCGCCGGATTCCGCGGTTTGCCGCGGTCGGCGTCGTATTCGGCAAGCAAAGGGGCGATGACGAATTTCTTTGAAAGCCTGCGCCTCGACCTGATCGGATCAGGCGTTTCGGTGACCGTGATTCAACCCGGATTCATCCTGACGCCGCTCACCGCCCAGCGCAAGAACCGGCTGCCGTTCCTGATGAGCCTCGATGACGCGATCCCGAAATTCATCCATGCGATCGAACGGCGCAAGCGATTTTCGGCGTTCCCGTGGCAGCTCGCGACGTTCGTCCGTCTCGGCCGTGTCTTTCCGGGCTGGCTTTATGACCGGATCGCGGGTCGCGCGAACTATCGCGAGGACAAAGCGTAACGGCCGTCATTCCTTTTGACGAATCTTCCGAAAAGTTGGACAATCCTTAAAGTTTTACTTTAACCCGACCGCATTTATGAATCTGATACAGGCGATCATCCTGGGCATCGTCCAGGGGCTCACGGAGTTCATTCCGATCTCGTCGACCGCGCACCTCGTCTTCGCCAGCCGGCTGACAAACGTTTACGGAGGGAATCCAGAACAGATCACGGCGACGATGGCTGTCATTCAGCTCGGCACGCTGGCGGCGGTCTTCGTCTATTTTGCCGCTGATATCTGGAGCATTTCGAGCGCCTTTGTCCGCGATCACATCGCGCTGCTGACGAGCCGGCGCGGGCTGACTTTTTCGGGGACCAACGGCGTCAGGCCGATGTGGCTTTCCGAAGATTCATGGCTCGGCTGGCTGATCATCATCGGCTCGGTTCCGATCGGGACGCTCGGGTTGCTGTTCAAGAAGGTCATCGAGGGGCCAGGAACGAAGAATCTTTGGGTCATCGCGACGATGATGATCGTGATCGCCGTCGGTCTGTTCTTTGCCGAATCGGTCGGAAAACAGGAACGGGAGCTGCGGCAATTCGGATTGATCGACGCGCTGGCGGTCGGCTTTTCGCAGGTTCTGGCGCTGATCCCGGGCGCGAGCCGCTCGGGCTCGACGATCATGGGCGGGCTCTTCGCCGGCGAAAAACGCGAAGCGGCGGCGCGATTCTCGTTCCTGCTGATGATTCCGGCGATCACCGCAAGCGGGCTGCTCGAGCTCAAGGAAGCGATCTCGAAACATCTTCTTTCGTCGGACGAGTTGCTGGCGCTGGCGGTCGGAACCGTCGCGGCCGCGATCGTCGGGTATCTTTCGATCTGGTTTCTCCTCGCGTTTCTTCGGAAACGATCAACGGGCGTGTTCATCGTTTACCGCCTTATCGTCGGCATCGTCATTCTCGTCCTTCTGTGGAAGGGTGTGATCAGTCCTCAGGTTTAACGCCCATTGATGGAAAAACGCTGGAAAATTGAAAAGCACGACCGCACCCGGGTCGCCGCGCTCGCGTCCGAACTGGACGTCCCGCCGTTGATCGCCGCGATGCTCATCACGCGCGGTTACGACGACCGTGAGCGGGCTTACGGCTTTCTGAACCCGACCCGCGACGATCTCCACGAACCGACGCTCCTGAAGGATCTTCCGAAAGCCGTCGAACGCGTCTTGAAAGCCGTCGAGAACGGCGAAAAGATCCTGATCTGGGGCGACTACGACGTTGACGGCACGACC
>JAKOSS010000711.1 GCA_029777145.1 Acidobacteriota bacterium
GTATTTTCGATCTCGTTTTGTTCGTATCTTCACGTCGCTCGTGCTGGTACTGACGGTCGTCCTGCTCGCCTTCGGCGATACGATCCGCCTCAAGGACGGCAGCATCATCAAGGGAAGGATCATCAGCTTCGGCGACGGAAAGTTCACCGTTCAGATCGGCGAAGGACAGCGACAGCGTCAAATGGTCTTTTTCGCCGACGAGGTCGAATCGATCGAATTCGACGGAACGAACGGGATCTCGACCGTCAAGACCGTTTTGCCGACCCGAACCAACGTCAACAATCCGACGACGAACCCGACTCCGACGCCGACACGATCGGTGGTGATCACCGACAACACGACGCAGCCGACTGCAACTCCGACACCGGTCCGGCCGACACCGACTCCGGTTTTCACCCCGGTGCCGACGCCGACTCCGGTCCAGAACACGAAACCCAAACCGGTCGTGCTCAACGTCAAAGTACTCGCCGACAATACCGCGAATGGCTGGACGAACTCGCAATGGGTCGTCAAGAAAGGCCAGCGCATCAAGATCACGGCGCGCGGACAGGTCAATCTCGGCGGCGGGCGATTCTCGGGACCGGCCGGCATCAGTTCGCTTCCCGACAAGGACAAGCTGATCCCAGGCTCGCCGACCGGCGGCCTCATCGCCGTCATCGGCGATGACAACAACGAATTCATTTTCGTCGGGGCGTCGAACGAGATCGTGGCGCAGCGCGACGGTTCGTTGTTCCTCGGCGTCAACGAGGGCGACCTGACCGATAACTCGGGGGCGTTCGACGTCACCGTTGAGATCGAGATCAACTAGTTTCGGTATTCAATCAAGAGAGGCGCCGGTCGGAGAGCATTCGACCGGCGCTTTGTTTTCCTTGATAAAAACCAACCAAACGTTCAAAATCAGTATCTAAATCAAAAATCAGCCGGTAGGTTCTGACTCATGAAAATCAATTCAATTTTGCGGGTGTTCGTGTCGCTTTTCGTTGTCGTTCTTGCGTTTGGCGGCGCGGTCGCGCAATCGAAGGTTCAAAAGGTCGATCCGAAGGGCGACAAGAAAAAGAACCAGCGGCCGACCCAAACCGAAGAGGAACGCAAGAAGGCCGAGGCAGAACAGAAGGAGTTCGAGGAGACGAAGAACGCCGAAACCGATCCCGAAGCGATCGCGATCAAGACGAACATCGTCAATGTCGATGCGGTGGTTTACGACAAGAAATCGGGTCAGGTCCTTACCGGACTGAAAAAGGAGAATTTCGCGATCTTCGAGAACGGCGTGAAGCAGGAGATCACGCAGTTCGCGACGCCGGAGGCTCCGATCACCGTGACGCTCGTCGTCGAATACAGCAAATGGACGGACGCCATCGGCTACTACGCCAGCCGCGGCTATGAACCGGGCAAACTCGAGGTCATCCGGCCGGTCGCCTATTTTCTTTCGAAGTTCATCAAGCCGCCCGACGATTATGCGTCGCTGATCGCGTTCGACATCCGCCCGACGCCGATCACCGATTTCACCAACGATCCGGCGCGGCTCCGCGCGACTGTCGATCTGTTGCTCCGCAACAGCCCGGCATTCCGCGAGAACAATCTTTTCGATTCCCTTAAGTTCGCCTTGGTCGGCGGACGCGGGGACTCGGTCGTGCTCGAAGATTCGGGTGAAAAATACCAGGAATACGGCGGCATGGCCGGGTTGAAAGCGAAACGCAAGGCGATCATTCTCGTGGCATCCGGGATCAACACCTTCAGCCGGATCAACTACGACGAGATCCGCAAGATCATCCAACTGTCGGGCGTGCCGATCTACGTTGTCGGAACCGGCAACATGTTCCTCAAGCTGTATGAAGACCGACTCCCGGCAACGGATGGGATCGACGGAACGCCCGGCCGCCTGACGTTCCAGATGGCGCAGAACACTCTGAAGACGTTCGCGACCGAATCCGGCGGCGGATATTTCCCGGTAACGTTCGAAAGCGAGGTCCCGAGCGTTCTCGGATCGATCAACGCGTTGATGCGCAATCAATACAGCCTCGCGTACGACGCCACCGACAAGCCTAAAGACGGCAAGAAATACAAGCTCCAGGTAAAAGTTGATCTGAACGGCGACGGCGTTTACGAGGAAAAACAACTCGTCGTCGTCCACCGACCCTTCTACACGACCGAGAAAGAGAAGAAGTAGTCGTCAGTACCGCCTGCGTGAGCGGGCGGACTGAGATCGCAGATTGCAACCACCCGCTAACGCAGGTGGTACCGACACTAGACCCCGTATATCTTGAGTTTGAACTCGTCGTTCGACGTCTGGACCTCGACCCGTTTTCCCGAAAATCGATAAGAATCGCGCAGGATCATCGGCAGTCCGCCCCTGGGTGCGTGGACGCCGTATTCGCGCATCGTGAAGACGGCGGCGATCTGCGGATTGAGCCGCTGCGTGACGCCGTAGCGGATCGCACGTGCCGCCGGCGGTGCAAAGCCGTTTGTCCGGCGCGGATTCACGAACTCGATCGCTTCGTCGTAGATCGTTACGCGAGTCGGAATGTCGCGGATCGCGAGATCGCGATGGATCAATGCGTTGATGATCGCCTCAACGACCGA
>JAKOSS010000712.1 GCA_029777145.1 Acidobacteriota bacterium
ACCTTCGGGTTCAACGCGGCGACCGAGAAGTTCGAAGACCTCGTCGCGGCGGGCGTCATCGACCCGGCCAAGGTTACCCGCACCGCTCTCCAGAACGCCGCGTCGATCGCCGGCCTCATGCTGACGACGGAAGCGATGATCTCGGAAATCCCGGAAGAGAAGCCTGAAATGGGCGGAATGCCGGGCGGCGGCATGGGCATGGGAATGTAGTCCCATCTGGGAATTGGGATTTGTGATTGCGGATTTTCCGTATCTCAAAGGCCTCGTACGGCGACGTGCGGGGCCTTTCCATTTGGGATTGCGGATTCGCGATTGGGGATCAGCGACCGAGATGTTGCCTAGTGTCTACTGACTACCGTCTACCGCCTTACGCCTACCGCCTACCGCCTACTGTCTACCTCCTACTGCGTACCACCTACCGCCTACCGCGTGCTGACTACCGTCTACTGTCTACCGTCTACCGCCTACCGCCTACTGACTACCGCCTCCTGACTACCGACTACCGTCTACCGTCTACTGTCTACCGTCTACTGTCTACCGTCTACCTAAAGATTTCCCTTCTCGAGGCGCTCGATCGTCGCCGCGGCGTTCGCGTTTTTTGGATCGAGCTCGAGCGATTTCTTGTAAAACTTGATCGCAAGTTCCCTGTTTCCCTGATTCATGTAACCTTCGGCGAGCGAATCGTATGCGTTCGCCGAGTCCGGATAAAGCTCGACATTGATCTTGAAGATCTCGACCGCCTCGTCCGGCTTCTTCATCTGGAGCAGCCGGTAACCGATCGTATTCACCTCTGATTCGATGTTCCGGTATGCATTGACGGGATCGTCGCGGTACTCGACCACCCGCGCCCGAAACGCATTGAGATCCTTCGCCGCGTAAAGTTCCATGGCGATCTCGCGCAGCGACTTCCGCGGCGTTTAATCAAGGATCGCCTTCATCGCCGTGTCGACGTTGTTGGCGTAATCGTCGAAGGTAAGTTCCGCGGCGATCTCGGGCGCGGTCCATTTTCGGGTATCGCGCTCGCTCATGTTCTGCCACCAAAGCGTCGAAGCCTGTCCGATGATCTTGCTTTTCGGCAAAGTGAACCGCGCCGCGTCGCCATACATATTGACGTGCGAGGCGGTCGGCTCGCCGACGAAGATCGCGTTCGTGAAAAGCTCGATCACGTTGGTCAGATTCTGCGCCGCCGAAAACGTCTGCCGGCCGATGATGACGAACAGCTTTCCGCGCTGATCGATGTTGCGCAACTGAACGAGGCCGCGCACGACCGCCGGCGCAAGCCCGTTGTTCCCGCCGCCGTTTTGTCTGATATCGAGCACCAATCGCTCCGCGCCGTTCGATTCGGCCGCCACTCGAACCTCTTCGAAGAATTGGGCGATGGTTTTGTCGTCTTTGTTCAGCATCTCGTTGAGCTGGACGTACATCGTCTTCGAATCCTTCAGATACTCAAACCAGAACTTGTTGTCGGGATCTTTCAGCCACAGCGGAGTCGGATTCTTCGAGCCGCCTCGGGCGTCGATCCAATTGTCGGGAACTTTCGCGTGAACGCCGCGCATCGCCTGAAAATTCGGATCGAGCTTCACCACGACGCTCGACGTCTTGCCGTCCTTTTCGATCTGAAACTCGGCACTTGCCGGATCGGGCGTGATCGCCAATGCGTGCAGGACTTCCGGCGAGACAAGCAGCAACGGAGCAAAATTCCGCTCACCCATTTCGTTCTCTTTCGGAAGATACGGACTGAGCGTCGCGATCGCCCGTTCGATCGGCATCGTGCCGATCTTCACGACCTTTCCGCCGACGAGATTCGCGTATTCGGGACTCGCCTTCTGAACAAAAACGCCGTCCCTGAAGACATAAAGTTTGAGCGGCAGCGAATGAAATCCCATGTTCGGGTTGAATTCCGGCAGAAGCCACGTATGTCCGTCGCGGACCATCGCGACGATCCGCTGAAGTTCAAGCGCGACCTGTTGCCGGGTCAATGTCGGGATTTTCGCGTCGAGCTGTTTGACCGCATTTTCGAAATCGCCGCGGGTCATCGAAAAGAAAAGATTCTTGTGCCGTCGCGGCAGTTCGTCCGCCAAAAACTTCAGATCCGCGCGCCAATCTTCGAATTCGGCCGGAGTCAGCTTCGGCACCGGATCCGTCGGCGATTGTGCCCTTACTGCGACAGTTCCAAGCATAAGTACAACAAATGCAACCAGATAGCCGATCCGGTGTCCGCTTCGCATAATCATGTGTCTTCCTCCGATCAATTCGGATACGCCAAAGCCACGGGGAATTCTTCAAAAAAAACACCGCGGGGACCAACAAACATGACAGTTCTTTTGGCGGCGTCGGCGACGGCTGTCTCGAAGTCCGATGGTCACAAACGGGGAATTTCGGGGGAATTCTCAGGTTGGCGGGGGATATCTCGCGCGGCGCGGTGCCCGGCTCTCATGGCCGCCGACGCGTTCCGGCAGTCCGGTGACGAATTAATTAATCCGTAACATCGGCGATGAAACGAAATATAAGCTTTTTTCACCTCTTCGCACCCGTTAGTGAACCGGCGAGGCACGGAAGTTGCGCGAGTAGTCTCGCACCAAAAAATTGCCCGTGACACCGCCGAGCGGGTCTCGAAATTATGATCGGACTTCCCTCAGGTCCTCGTCTGAGGTTTTCGGAAGATCGATCCCGCAATCAGTTATTTACGCGGCTAATGCCGCAACTCTGCCGATCCCCGGCTTCCCTTAGTGGTTGTTTTCCTGCGCTTGTTTTGTGCGGCGACGGGGATGGTATGTGTGCAGTCTTGAAGTTAACGATGAAAAAGGCCAACCCCAACCTTGCTCGCAAGGAGCGCAAGAAGCGCAAACGAACCGCTCTCGTAATTTGTCGTGGAGGCACCGAATTCTGGACCACGCAGACGCAATTCTGGCAGTGGGTACGCGAACTCCGGATCCGAAAGACCGGCGACGGCCCGCTGACCGGAACATTCAATCAACCCTATGAAGAGCTGATGATCCTTGTCGGGCGGACGGTTCTCAATCTGGCCCACACCAATCATCTGCGAGAGGTCGTGAGGTCGCGGAGTTACATGCGGCGGAGGTACAAATCATGATTTGGGATCGGATCATTGGAATCAATACCGGACTCGCAGTGATGATGTTGATCGCGCTTTTTGCACTTGCCGGAGCCGTGCGAGCGCAGGAACGCCCGACGGCCGGGACCGAAAACGACGTTGGCGGCTCGTCCGGAACGTACCGGATCGGCATCGGCGACGTCCTCGACATCCGGGTCTACAACCGCCCGCAGCTATCGCGCGACGCGATCCGTGTCGATGACCGCGGGATGATCCGGATGCCGTTGCTTTCGGACGCGATCCGAGCGGCATGCCGGACCGACTCTGAACTCGCGTCGGAGATCGGCCAACGTTATCTCGAATATCTGCGGAATCCGCATGTCGAGGTCTTTATCAAGGAATATCAGTCCAAGGCGGTGGCGGTTATCGGTGCGGTTCGCGAACCCGGAAGGTTCCTGCTCCAGCGCCAGGTGCGGCTGCTCGATCTGGTTGCCTTCGCGGGTGGCCCGACCGACCGAGCGGGCGGACGGATCCAGGTCAGACATGATCCGGACGTTCGTCCGTGCGGTGATCGGACCAACGACCCAACCGGAACCGACGTGGTGCCCGCCGGCCTTGGACTGATATCGGAAGAGAATGTCAGTTGGTACGAGTTTCCGGATCTGCTGAAAGCGTCGACCCCGGTGGAGAATCCGTATGTCAGGCCGGGAGACGTCGTCAATCTCGTCGAGGCGGACACGGTTTATGTGGTCGGCAACGTTTATCGCCCGGCGATCATTCCGCTCAAGGAAAGAACGACGCTGACACAGGCGATCGCGGTTGCCGGAGGCGTTCTTCCGGACACGAATTTCGACCGGGTCACGATCGTCCGCCAAACACCGGGCGGAACGAGCAAGACACAGATCACCGTCGACCTCAAAGCGATCAGCAAGAGAAAGGCCGACGATCCGATCCTCGAAGCGAACGATATTGTCGACGTCCCGACATCGAGCGGAAAGAAGTTTGTGCGGGCGTTGCTCGGCGCGATCTCGCCGACCGTGTCAAGACTTCCGTTGCGGGTGATTCCGTAACGTCCATCCAGAACCGAACAGCCACCTAAAGTTATGAACGAAGCAGTCCCGGAATTCAGATTTCGGCAGGATGTCGCTGTCGAATCAACAGCGTCGCCGATACCCGTTCACGTCGAACCCACCGTGGACGGCGGCGACGAGATCGATCTGCGTGCCTACGTCCAGCGTGTCTGGCGGCACAAATGGATCGTTTTTGCGGTGACGGCCGTACTGACGTCCGGCGCCGCCATTTACCTGTTCACCCGACCGGTCCTGTACCGTGCCGAAGCGGTTATCCGCGTTGATTCCGAACGCGCGGCCCAGGATCCTAACGGTCGGACGAGTTCGGCGCCGTTCGACGACCGCGCTTACTACAACACGCAGTTGGAGGTCCTCGAAAGCCCGACGCTAGTCCGCAACGTCATCCGTAAACTCGATATCGAGAACAACCCGAAGTTCTTCGCCGGACCCGTGATGCGTCCGCCGGGCTTCGTGTCTCGTCCGTCGACGGCGTCGGCGTCCGACGTTGATCCCGCGGCGGAAGCGGAGAGATTGTCGCCGCTGGTGACGCTCGTCAGCGGAATGCTCCGGGCACAGCCGGTGCTCGAATCGCGGCTGAACGTCAAAGATACACGGCTGATCAGCATCAATTTCGACCATCCGGACGCGGCACTGTCAGCAAAGATCGCGAACGGCGTCGCCGACGAACTTGTCGAGATGAACCTCGACAACCGGCTCCGCTCGAACACAAACGAGAACAAGTATCTGCAGACGAACATCGCGGACCTTCGCGGCCAAATCCGCGGGGATGAGGAGCGTCTGCTGAAGTACGGACGCAATTATCAGTTGCCGACTCAGGACGAAACGCAAAACACGGTCGTCGATCGGCTGATGGGGCTCAACCGGCAGCTTCTCGAGGCCGAAAACGATCGCAAGATCGCCGAAGCGACGTACCGGGCGTCGCTCGAACCCGGCGCCGCCGAGTCTTACACCGAACTGAATACGAAACAGATCGCCGACATCGACGCGAAACTCGATGATCTCCGGCAGCGGCGCGCGCAGCTGCTGATCGAGGTCACCGAAAAATATCCGGACGTGCAGGAGATCGACAAGCAGATCGCGGTCCTTGAAAAGTCGGCCGCCGACAAGCGCTCCCGTTCGAATTCGATGTACCGGACGAGCCTTGAAACAAAATATCGCCAGGCACTGGCGCGGGAAGACGCGATCCGCAAAAGCTACAACGATCAGCAGCAACTGACGAATCAGCAGAATTCGGCGGCGATCGACTACCGGATAATCCAGCAAACGGTTGACACAAACCGGAAGCTGCTCGACGAAATGCAGCAGCGGCAGAAAGAGAACGAGATGCTGACGGCCAAGTCGCCGAACAACATCCGCGTCCTCGATTACGCGACGATCCCGAACCTACCGCTCGATTCGAACCGATTGCAATATCTCGGACTCGCGTTGCTGTTCTCGCTCACGGCCGGTATCGGCACGGCACTTCTGCGCGATTATTTTGACGATTCGCTTCATTCGCCGTTCGAGATCGAACGGACGCTCCGCTTGCCCGCGCTCGCCGCGATCCCGGCCGTCGGGAACGGTATGTTCGCGCGCCGCCGACGGATCAACGCGCCGGTCATGCTCCGCCTCAGAAGCGGCCAGACCGAAGAGATCACAGCGCCCGAAGGCGGCAACGAACTGATCATGAACGGTGAGGTCAATTCGCCGCTAGCTGAATCGTTCCGCCAACTGCGGACGATGCTCACGATGTCGCCGCAGGTCGGAAGGATCAAGCGACTCCTCGTCACGTCGGGCCATCCCGGCGAGGGAAAAACAACGACCGCGATCAACATCGCGACGAGCCTTGCGCAATCCGGCGCATCGGTCCTGATGATCGACGCCGATCTCCGCAATCCGAGTCTTCACAAGGTTTTCGGACTTTCGGCCGACGAGGGCCTGAGCGATCTTCTGACCGGGCAGCGGCCGTTCGACGACGCACGGGACCTGATCGTCGGGCTCAGCGAGAATCTGAACATTCTGCCCGCCGGCGCGCCGCTTTTCGATTGCGCCGAGTGCCTCGGCTCGGGCGCGATGTCGGATCTGCTGCGGACGTTCGAACCGTCGTTCGATCACATCATCATCGATTCGCCGCCGATCGTCGGTTTCGCCGACAGCGCGATCCTCGCGGCGCGCGTTGACGGCGTTTTGCTGATCGTTCAGGAAAATCGAAATTCGACGGAATCGCTGCGCCAAACGCGGCGGTTGCTGACGATGGTCGGGGCGAATATCGTCGGCGTCGTGATCAACAAGGTGAATTCGGCGAAGGAGCGTTACGGCTATCGGTACTGACCGGATGCGTCGCGGGAACTGAATTATGGCATCCGGAAAAAAGCTCTCGGGGCAGATCTTCAACGGTCTGTTCTGGGCATCGATCGGACGCGGCGTGCAGTCGCTTCTCCAGTTTCTGGTGGTGATCGTTCTCGCGAGGCTCGTCTCGCCCGAGGATTTCGGGTTGATCGCGGCCGCGATGATCGTTATCGGGCTCTCGGAGATCATCACCGAGATCGGGCTCGAAGCGGCGCTCGTGCAGCGGACGGA
>JAKOSS010000713.1 GCA_029777145.1 Acidobacteriota bacterium
AACAGGCGGAACAGCGCTGCAGACCGCCTGATTCGCGCGAAAACCAACTCTGTGACCCGAACGAAAACCCTAACGGCCGCGAAAAACCAACGGGTTCGGCGAAAATGCCAAAAACGGATACCGCAATTGATCCAAGCCACAATATCGCCGAAATGTCACGAAATCCGGTCCGGTTTTGACACAGCCTCTCACGCAGGCGGTACTGACAGTTTCGATTTCTTCGTGCAAAATAACGACATGATGGACAAAGTCGCAATCATCTCCGGGAGCACCGCCGGGATCGGTCTGGCGATCGCAAAGTCGCTTGCCAAAGCCGGCGCAAGCGTCGTCATCAATGGCCGAACATTGGATCGGTTGCGGGCCGCCGAGTCCGAGATCGAATCGTTCGGCGGAAGGGTCTTGGGAATCCAGGCGGACGCGCGCGAGGAAGACGAGATCGCGCGGATCGTCAAGGAAACCGTCGAGTACTTCGGCCGCGTCGATATTCTGGTCAACAACGCGGCCACCGTCGGCGTCGGATATTCGGTCGAAAACATGCCGGTCGAGGTTTGGGACGACGTTATTTACACGAATCTGCGCGCGGTCTTCATTTTCTGCAAGGCCGCGATTCCGTTCATAAAAGAAAGCAATGGTGGCCGCATCATCAACATTGGCGGGCTTTCCGGAAAGAATCCGTTGCCATTTGCCGCCGCGGATTCTAGTTCAAAAGCGGGCCTTTTGGCCCTGACCCGTGTTCTCGCTGCGGAACTTGGGTTCTATAATGTAACAGTGAACACGGTCATACCCGGATTCCAGCCGGACACAGATACGGGTTCGGCATTCAACGAGAAGCTTGCGGACGCTTTCGGGATCACTCCCGAGGAATCGATCTCGGCAACGCGTTCACGGACACTTCTCAAACGGTTCGAAACTCTGGACGAGATCGCCGAAACGGTGAGGTTCCTCTGTTCGGACGCCGGAGGCGCGATAACCGGACAGGATCTCAACGTTAACTGCGGACTAGCCACGCATTAACAATATGAGTAGCCGACACGAATACACGAACGGTGAGATAACGGTTTACTGGAAACCGAACGTCTGCATTCACTCAGGCAATTGCGTTCGCAATCTGGAAGCCGTTTTCCGGCCGGCAGAGCGTCCGTGGGTAAAGATCAACGCCGCCCCGACGCGGGAGATCGAGGACGCCGTCGCGAAGTGCCCGTCAGGCGCGCTGACGGTCGAAAAGAACAAAGAATGATCATCGCCATCGTTGCGATCTCAAAGAACCACGCGATCGGGCGAGGCGGCGGAATTCCGTGGCATTACTCCGAAGATCTGAAGTTCTTCAAACGCACAACCAGCGGCCATCCGATCGTGATGGGTTTCAACACATGGAAATCGCTCGGCCGGCCGTTGCCGAATCGGCTCAACATCGTCCTCAGCCGAAACCGTTCGGTCGATGCGGACCCGAACGTAAGGCTGATGCGGAGCAAGAGCGAAGTGATCGAATTCGCGAACGAACTCGACGGCGATCTGTTCATCATCGGCGGCGCGGAAATTTATCGAACGTTTGCGGATTCGATCGAACGATGGATCGTGACTGAAGTTCCGTTGACGGTCGCAGATGCGGACGCTTTCATGACCGATGATTTTCTCGACGGATTCCGTTTGAAAAGTAGCGAAGGCCTCGGCGACGGGCTGACTGTCAAGACTTATGAAAAAGTGTCCTGAATGCGGATCGGAGAAGATCATCACCGACGCGAAGGTCTCAACGAGCGGTCATCAGGATTCCCTGCGCGTTTCGACCGATGCGGTCCCCGGCGCGCTCGTTTTCAAGAAACGGCAATATTCGAGCTTGAAGGCGGCGGTTTGCGGTAACTGCGGATTCACGGCACTTTACGCCGAAGATCCGGACATGCTCTGGACGGCTTATCAAAGACAATGGAACAAGATATGATGGGCGACAAGTTATTGAAGGAGGAATCAGCATTATGATGGGTGGTCGCACTTGGGACGAATGGATCGAAGAGTACTCCGAGGGACATCAGCATCCGATCAACAAGCTGACGCACAAGTTCGGAATCCCGATGATCGCGATCTCGATCCTCCTGATCCCGACGTGTTTCTTTGTTGCGGGAATGTGGCGATATTCGCTCGGACTTTTCGCCATCGGCTGGATCCTCCAATTCATCGGCCACGCCTTCGAAGGCAAGCCGCCCGAATTTTTCAAGGATTACCGATTCCTGTTCGTCGGACTCCGCTGGTGGTTCAAGAAGGTAATCGGCTGACGGAAGTAAAAAGCAAAAAGTAAAAGGTAAAAAAGAAGAAAGGCCTGAGAAATGCAACATTTCCTCGGCCTTTTTTACTTTTTACTTTCTACTTTTCACTTTTTACATCAGTATTTCTCGTATTGGAACGGGAAGTAGTCGAGGTGATCGACGAGACCTCCGCCCTTGTAGATCACGCTGGCGTCAACCCTCAGATCATAGTTTCCCTTTGTCAGTTTGAGTTCGTCGTAGGGCATGAACAAATCCACATCTTCGTAAAACGCTTCGTCGAAGCCCGGTTTGAGCGATTCAAAGATCGCGACCTCGCCGGCCGTGCTGGCAAACTTCTTGTTTGAAGTCTTCAGCGGAGTTCCGTCTTCCTTCTGAAAATAGAGTGCGAGGTAAAGATCGTCCCCCTTCAGATTGTAAACCGTGAACTTCGTATGAACGCGCATACCGAGCCGGCCGGCCTCCTTGACGTCAAAATCCGCCCAGATCTTGCCGATCGAAGCCCGCGGATCCGAACTCGATTGATCGGTTCTGGGAGTTGAGACATCATCGGACTTCGGCGTCGACGAGTCGCTCGTCTTCGGCGTCGAAACATCGTTCGATTTCGGAGTCGCCGTCGGCGAAGGCGAATTCTTGACCACCGGCTCCTCTTCCTTCATCAGGTTGTAAGCGACGATGCCGGCGATGCCGACGAAAACCATGACGATCACCACGAAGATCCCCGCGAACGCGATGTAGATCTTTTTGTTGCTGCGCGGCTTCGCCGGCGGGATCATCGAAAACTGCGGCTGTTGCTGTTGTTGCGGCTGAAAACCGCCGAAGTTGGTCGGGCCTCCTGACGGATTGGTCTGCGGACCACCACCGGGATTCGAACTTCCGCCCTGCAGATCAAAGACTATCGGCGCGTCCGGAAGCGGTTTTCCGCATTCGAGGCAGAACCTCATGTCGTCTGCATTTTGATGGCCGCAGGCTGCGCAAGTTTTCATGTCGGGGCTCCTTTCAGATCGAGTAGTTTTTCGCCCTCATCATATCGCAAAGATGTTCGTAATCAAAGGTTTCGGCGATTCGGTTTGAGCCGTCGGGGATATGGAATTAAACTTGATTCCGAAACTGCCTTGAAAGACGATTTGATTCTCGCCATTGATATCGGAACGTCGAGCGTCCGCGCGGCGCTCTATGGCACCGACGCCGAAGTGATCCCCGAATCTTTTGTAAAGCACGAACGCCAATTGTCCGACACCGACGACGGCGGAGCGGCGATCGATGCCCATGAGGCGAACTTGCAGGTCGAACGCGCGATCAACGACGTGATCGCGAAATCCGCGGACAGTGAGGGGACGATCTCGCTCGCGACCGCTTCGTCTTTTTGGCACAGTTTGGTCGGTATCGACGCT
>JAKOSS010000714.1 GCA_029777145.1 Acidobacteriota bacterium
ATTCAAAATTCAAGACTCAAATGGTGAGGTCCTGGTTCTTGAATCTTGAATCTTGAGTTTTGAATCTTGAATTTGAATGATTTCGGATCGAGCCAGAAAGATCGCCGACGCCGTCCTTTACGAAGGTTACATCCTCTATCCGTACCGGAAATCCGCGATCAAGAACCGCCACCGGTTCAACTTCGGGCTCGTCGAGCCGGGCGCGGAATTCAAGACAGAAGTTATCGCCCGCGGGTCGGATTTCGGGGTCACCTTTCGCTTCCTCCAGCTACAACAAAGACAAATCGTCGACGGGTTCGGAAGACAGGTTGAACGGCTCGAGACCGCTGACGGCATTTTTGAATCATGGGACGAGGCGGTCGACCACGAAGTCGTCGAAGGCGCGTTCAACTTCCCTGCGGATGTTTCTACTGAAGACCTTCCGACCGGCGCGCGTTACGAGCGAAGTACCGAAGATTGCGCCGGTTCGGTGAGCGTCGTTCATGAGAGGATCGATGACGCGCTGACGAAGTTCTCGGTGACGATCCGCAACGAAGGTCCGGCGACGCTGATCTCCGCACACGCCGTGATGACGATCGACTCCGGCGAGTTCCTCTCGTTGCTGGAATATCCGCCCGAACTTCAGTCCGAGATCGCATCGCTCGAAAACAAGGGGTTGTTTCCCGTACTGGTCGACAAACGGACGATGCTCGCGTCGCCGATCATCATGTACGACTTTCCGGCGGTCGCGGACGAAAGCGCCGGAGACTTTTACGATCTGACGGAGATCGACGAACTGCTCGCGCTCCGCGTCCAGACGATGACGGATGCCGAAAAGAACGAGGCGCGGAATCTCGACCCGCGGGCGGCACGCGTCATCGACGCCGCCGAGCGGATTGATCTCGATGCGTTGCACGGAACCTACCGATCGACGGATCTGCCGCCCGGAACGCGTGTCCGGCTGCATCCGAAGAAGAACGCCGACGCTTTTGACGTGTTCCTCGACGGACGGATCGCGGTCGTCGAACGAGAAGAGATCGACCTCGAAGGCCGCCGGTGTTATTCGGTGATCCTTGAGGACGAAACCGAGATCGTCGCCGCGCTTGGGAAGAACGTCGGCCACCGGTTCTTTTTCGAAGCTGGCGAGTTGGAAAGGATCTAACACTTGATAATTGAGACTTGAGACTTGAAAAGTCAGCGAATCTCAACTGTCAATTCTCAACTATCAATTAATCGTTTGATCGGATGTGAAAAGAGTATTGATAGCAGGAATCGGAAACGTGTTTCACGGCGACGATGCATTCGGGTGCGAGGTCGTCAAACTCCTACAAGCGCGCGATCTTCCCGATGACGTCGAGGTCCGCGATTTCGGGATCCGCGGATTCGATCTCGCCTTTTCGATCGCGCAACCGTACGATTTGGTGATCCTCGTCGACTGCATCCGCGCCGGCGCCGCACCGGGAACGCTGATCGTTATGGAACCGAAGATCGGACGCGCCGCGACCGTTGAGTCGCACTCGCCGACACCCGTCTCGGCGCTTGAATTGGCCGCGCAGTTCCCCGAAAAGGCCGACCGCGTCGTCATCGTCGGATGCGAACCGGAAAACACCGAATTCGGGGACGAAATGAGCGACGCGGTCCGGCAAGCTGTTGAGAAAGCGTTGACGACCGTATTCCGGCTCATGAAAGATCAGCCGTCGCCATCAGAAAGCAGATGAGAACGGTCACGGCCGTCTCTATTTCTTGCCCTTTCTCAGCAACCGGCGAACCGTAAGCCGCGTGGTAAATTTTGCCTCACTCACCTTGTTCCGCGTCGAAACCGCCAGACGCACGCCCCGATTTTCTTTGACGCCCTTATCGACTGAGCCCGGCGGGCCGGGTGCAGTCACGGTGTTTTCCTCGATCGCTGTCGCAGGATCCGCCGGCGACATCACTTCGACCAAAAGGCTCGTATCGTCGGGTTCGAAGAGGAACGTGTTCGCCGTCAACCTTTTGATCTCTTTGTCAGAATGGAAAAATGCCGTGATCGTCTCAGGTCGTTGAGTTTCGATCAGATCGGTTACCAGAAACGTTCCCGGCGCGGTGAACTCGAACGTCCGCTCGAATTTTCTGACGCCGAGTTCAGGCTCGTACGCGGCGGTCAGATCGGCGACGACCGATACGCCTTTTGAGGTCAGCTTCACCGCGGAAAGTCGTATTTCGTTGAGGCGTTCGTACGGAATGTCCACCCAGACGTCGTGACCTTTCCCTTCCCTGTTCTGGCCCTTGCCGTCAAACACGACGGTGTTGTGGTGTTCAGTCAACGGCACGCCGGCGTAACCTGAATCTCCCGTCAGATACTTTCCGTTCGCCCAAATTATGAAACTTCCGGCATCCGGATGCGCGTGACCGCTCGAGAGCCGCCATTCGGGGAAATTTCGAAGCCCCTCGAGAGCAGACTTCCCTTCCGGCGGACCGGCTTTGAATGAAAATGCGGTCGCGTCGTCAGCCCAACCGGATCGCCAGAAGACGACTTCGTGATCCTGAAAATAATGAAAAGTCGGCTGGTTATTGATCGGCACCGCTCGAATCGACGGATCGTACCAAATAAATGTCCAATACTCCTCCGCGTTTACCTGATTCTTCGATTTGAGCCAGTTCGCGATCCCCTGAGACTCACCGCTGTTGTAGCGCGAGGCGAGGTGATAAAGGATGTTGTAGTTCGTTCGAAACCTTCCATCGATGCGTTCCCGTTCGTAATCATCTCCGGAACGCGAACGCGTGATCGGACCGGCATAAATATCGCCGTAATCGAAATTGAATTCCCCGCCCGGCAGCGTCGAATGGGCAACATAGGTCGCCGCGCTCTTGAGGCCCGGAGTCGTCTGGTAAAGGTCTTCTCCGGTTGAATGGAGATGGGCGTCGAGATAATGGATTATCCACGGCGTCGAGAAGATCCAGTACTCCATTCCCTCGTAGTAGTATCCGTCCTTTGAGTAGGTCGCGAGGACACGATCAAAAATCGCGCGCGACAATGCCGCCCAGTCCTTTGCGTCGTCGGCCTCGCCCATCAAAGCATATGCCGTAACCGCCAGTCCCGAGATCGGAATGAACGTATGGTTCTGTGAGTAGGCGTAGGTTTTGCCGCGACGCGGCTTGAAAAACTCGTACATCAAGCGGGCCTGAACTGTCAGTTTCGCGCGGTATTTGTCGCGTTCCGCTTGGGTCAGATCGTGGTAAAGAAGATCGTACGCCCATCCCATGCCGTAGAGAAGATGTCCCGCTGCGAGATCGACGTTCGGCTTGTTGTTGGAGTATCCCCAGATCTCATACGAGACCGCCGCATCCATGTATTTCTTCGCGGCGACGAGATATTTCTTGTCGCCGGTCATCTTGTAAATGAATGCGGCTTCGGCAATTCCCAGTCCGACCTCATTTTGCGCGCGACGAGTCTCGGCGGGCGGCGGCGGCGGCTCGACCGACAATGCCCTGACCCTCCTGATCGCGGTCTGCCACAGGGTATCCTGCACCTTGGCCTTTGCTTTGAGTGCGTCGATCTCGGCTTGCGTTACGAAAACCCGCGGATGCACGCCTTCGAGTTCAGGCTTCAGCGCCGACGGCTTCGATCTCATGACCGCGACCAGCGGGTGTTCGCCTTTCAGCTTGTCACTTTTTTCATTTTCCTTCTCAAGTTCACGACTGTCCTGACCAAAGGATGGGAGTCCGGCGACGCCGATCAAAAGCAGGACAAAAACGACAACGAGCTTCAGTTTGCGCATGATTTCCATTTCCCGAATCAGTCCATCAAAAGTCCGCCGTTGATCTCGATCGTCTCGCCGCAAAGATAACTCGCCGCATCGGATGCGAGAAAGGCGATCACGCTCGCGACCTCGGAAGGACTTCCTTCGCGGCCCATCGGAATCGCCTTGCGTAGGTTCTGCATCACTTCGGACGTCGTGAATGTTTCATGATATGGCGTGTCGATGACGCCCGGTGAAACCGCGTTGACGCGGATCCCCTGCGCGGCAAATTCCTTAGCGAGCCCCTTCGTCATCGTCAGCATCGCCGCCTTCGCCGACGAGTAATGGATCGAACCGAGCGCTCCGCCGTTCCGCGCGGCGATCGAAGTGACGTTGACGATCACCCCTTTGCCTTTCTCGAGCATCTTTGGAATTACGGCTTTGGCGGCGAAGAATCCGCTGGTCGCATTCAGATTCATCACTTCATTCCAGCGCGACTCGGTAAGCTCAAGCGTTCGGAGCCGTTCGACCAGCGAACCCGCGTTGTTGACGAGGATATCGACCGGACCAAGCTTCGCTTCGACTTCCCGCACCATGGTCTCGATCGCGCCGTCCTCTGTGACGTCGACCTGTAATGCGATCGCCCGTGCCCCGGAAACGCCGAATGCCGAGATCGCCGCGACCGCTTGTTCGGCGCCGGCACCGTTCTTGTGATACGTCAGGCCGACCGAAGCTCCGAGCTTTCCGAAGAGTTCGGCTGTTGCCCGGCCGATCCCGCTCGAGGCGCCGGTGACGAGAACCACCTTTCCCGTAAAATCAAAAAAGTCTTCCATTTTGTTTATGCATTCTCCTTCAGTTCATTGAGTGAAACCCTCTCGATCCGACCCGTCAGCCAAAACAGGATCACCGTTCCAACCGGTGCAAGAATTCCCGCGGTGACGAGAATCGGAGTGTACGAAAAATTGTCAACGACCCAACCGGTCGTAAAAATGAAGATCATCGAACCGATGCCGGCACCCGTTCCGCCGAGTCCGGCGACCGATCCTACGGCCTCCGCCGGGAAAAAGTCGCTCGGCAGGGTCTGAACGTTGTTGATCCAGACCTGAAACCCGAAAAGCACCGTGCCGATCAATGCCAGGGCGGCGATCGCGTCCGGCGTGAAGGCCGCGATTATCCCGGCCGGCATCAACAGCGCCGCGAAAGCGATGACAACTTTGCGGGCCGCGTTCACCGACCAACCGCGACCGATCAGGAAGCCTGAGAGCCAGCCTCCAAAGAGACTGCCGGCATCGGCGGCAACATAAGGCACCCACGCGAACAGCCCGATCTGTTTCAGGTCGAAGCCGTGGACCCGGCTCAGATAAAGCGGCAGCCACGTGATATAGAGCCACCAAACCGGATCGACCAGGAACCGCGCGATCACGATCGCCCACGTCTTCCGCAACCGCAGGAGTTGGAACCAGCCGATCGTCTCGGGGCGGGATGTCGATCGGCTCTCGGCCGCATCGGCCGTCCCTTCGCCTTCCCGAATTACCACAAGTTCGTTCTTTGTCAGCCACTTGTGGTTTTCAGGCCGATCGTAAGTTATCAACCAAGCGACCAGCCAGACGAAACCCAAGAGTCCCGTCACGACAAACACTTCCTGCCAGTGTCCGAAGTACGTATATAGCCCAACGATGATCGGTGGTGCGACGATCGATCCGATCGCCGCTCCGCTGTTGAAGATCGCCATGCCCAAGGCACGCTGTCGTGCGGGGAACCACGTGGCGACCGTCTTCGCCGCTCCGGGCCAGTTGCCTGCCTCGCCGAGGCCGAGCAGAAATCGAAAGGCGCTGAGGCTCTTGATCCCGACCGAAAAGGCATGTGCCATGGCGGCGACGGACCACACGACGATCGATGCCGTAAACCCCTTCTTGATGCCGACGCGGTCGTACAGCTTGCCTGAAAGGCTTTGGCTGATCGTATATGCCAGCAAAAACCAGGTGGCGATACCTCCGAATTCGGTGTTGGTCAAATTCAGGTCCGTGGTTATGACCGGTGCAAGCACCGAAATCGTCAAGCGGTCGATATAATTGATCAGCGTTGCGAAAAAGATCAGACCAACGATCAGCCAGCGAAGGCCGCGGAGCTTGAATCCACCGTCGGTGCCGCGATCCTCAAGCGTCAAATTGGGTTCTTGCATTGGTTTCCTGCCTGCCGTAAAAATGCGCGAAATTCTGTAAGCCGTCGGTGATTCTTTGCCAGTATCGAAGCGGCGTGGCCGCAGATCAGGCGATTTGCGATCCCGACGACTCGCGTCTCACCAATTCGCAGTTCAAGGTCCGTTCACGCCGGTTGATGTCTTCTTCGCTTTGGATCCGTTCGAGGAGCAATTCCGCGGCGATTGCCCCTTCGAGCGCCATCGGCTGCCGAACCGTCGTCAATGACGGCGACATACGGGCCGCCATCGGAATGTCGTCGAAACCGACGATGGCGATCTCATCCGGGATATTGAGCCGGGCATCCTTGATCGCGCGCATTGCACCGATGGCGGTAAAGTCGTTTCGGGCGAACACCGCCGTCGGCGGGTCGGCCAGCGAAAGCAACCGGTTCATGCTCTCGAAACCGATCTCTTCCGTGGAGTAGCCCGAAATTCCCACATCTTCGTTTTCGTGTCCGACGACGAGCCGCTCGTCGAGCGGGATCGAAAAATGAGCGTGCGCGTCACGATACCCGCGCAGTCGTTTCAAATTTGCACCGGATCGCAGGTTCGCTCCGATGAACGCGATTCTTCGGTGCCCGAGATCGATCAGATGCCGTGTCGCTTCAAAACCTCCGGTCAGGCTGTCGGCCGAAACCAGATCAACGTTCGGATGCCGGAAATCCCGTCCGATCACGACGACCGGGAGACCGCTGTCCGCGATTCGTTCCAGATATCGGTCGCCGCTCCGGCTTGACCGTGTCGCGACGATGACGCCGTCGACATTGTGATTTGTCAGTGCTTCGAAGGCGACGACGTCTTCGGTCTCACTCTGCTCGCTGATGCATATGAAAAGATTGAACCCCCGATCCAAAAGTGTTGCGCGGACCGATCGTGCGAGTTCCGTCGAGTAAGGATTCGAAATATCGCCCAGGACGAGACCAACGGTTTCGGTACATTGGCGTTTCAAGCTTCGAGCCAGACCGTTTCGGCGATAATTGAGATCCTTGACCGCCTGCATCACCTTTCGGCGCGTTTCGTCGCTGACATATCCGCCGCCGTTGATAACCCGGGAGACGGTCATCGCGGTGACGCCTACCGCCGCCGCGATGTCGTTGAGAGTGACCTGCCGTTTGCCCGGCTTTCTTACTCGTGAACGGTTCATATCACGTATGTTAACGTTAACTTTCTACCACGGACGCTCGAAGTTGACAAATGCCGGGCAGAATATTGCGAATTGCCGTTCGGAATCACCGGGTAAATTGGTAAATCCAATTCGGATCGCTCGCCTCAGGCATCTCGTTCTGAACTCCACCGGACGGGCGAAAGGCAGACGGAATGGGGCGAAAACGACATTCCGCAAAAAAGACGCTTGACGCGAATCCAATTCGCACGTAATATGTCAAACGTTCTAACAAATTCGCTAATTCAAGTTTGATTGCAGTCCATCCAGCAGGGTTTTAGATTCTAATATTGCTCGATTTTTTGCTTGTGCCGTCTTCAGGCCGCCTTTTGAGGCATTTTTTGTTAATTCATTAAACAAAGTATGCGCAAAATCGATCCCAATGATTTCAAGGTTGCGACCCGCGGCACTTCGCGCGAGATCAACCGCCAGATCGCGTTGACGCTGATCCGGACACATCAGCCGGTATCGCGCGCGGAACTGGCGCGGCTGATGGAGACCAACCGGGCGAACGTCACGCTCCTTGTCAATGAGCTGCTGACCGAGGGTCTCGTGCGCGAAGGCGACCTTGGGGATGGAAAGGCCCGCGGCCGCAAGCCGACGTCACTCTATGTGAATTCCGACCGCGGCGTCGCGATCGCGCTCGATGTCAGGGCTTCGAGGACGTACATGATGCTGACCGATTCGATCGGACAGCAGATCGGCGAGATCATCAGTTTTCCGACAATGTTCGAACCGCGTGAATTTGTCGCCAATTTGGGCCGACATGCACGGAAGGCCGTTCTTGAGGTTTCCGGACAATCGACGTTTGACGGGATCGGGATCATCATCCCCGGAATGGTCGACCGGAAATCGGGGACGGTGATCAACGCGCCCGCCCTTGGCTGGAAACATGTCAAGCTCGGCGAGCTGCTCGAAAAGGAGTTCGAAGGTTCCGAAGTTCACCTCGAGAATTCAGGCAAGGCCTGCGCGCTGTCGCAGATATGGTCGGTTCGCAGCGACCTCCGCGGAAACAATGACATTGTCTTTGTCAGCGTGTCCGACGGTCTCGGCGTCGGGATCGTCATCAACGGCGAGGTCTTGCGGGGCAAGCACAATACGGCAGGCGAGTTCGGCCACGTCCCGCTCAGCATCGACGGCCCGAAATGCGCTTGCGGTGCGACAGGCTGTCTCGAAGCCTACATTTCGAACCCGGCCACTCTTTCAAGGTACTTGGGCAGAAACGTAGCGCGCCGGCAGCCGCGGGCGGTCGACGAGGCGGATTTCACGGTCGAGGATCTGATCGCGATCGCTCGGAAAAACGACGGGCGGGCGATCACGGCGCTCATTTCGACGGCGCGGTACCTGGGGATGGGACTGGCTTCGATCGTAAATGCGATCGACCCGACGGTGATCTATATCGGCGGCGAGATCACGGATGCCTGGGATCTGATCGAGGTGCACGTCCGCGAGGCCTTGCGCGAACGGGCGCTGACGAATGATCTCGCCGATGTCCAGATTCGAATCGTACCGGCGTCCGAGCATCCGCGGCTTCGCGGAGCCGTCGCCCTGATCACGGCCCCGGCGTTCGCCGCGCCGAAGGTGGCCTAGTCCGTCGCCCGCGTATCGATTCGATCGCGACGGATCCGCCCGAACAAACATTGCAGTAATTTTTCAGGAACGAGATTTTGCATTTAGTAAGGAGAAAACAATGAATCAGCTAAACGGATTTCCACGATTGTCGACGGCTGGCACCGGTTTTCGTTGGACCGGGATACCGTTACTTCTTCTGGCGCTCTTAGCCATTCCTATTGCGGTGAGCGCGCAGATCACCAGCGCAACCATCGTCGGAACGGTTTCCGACGCGAGCGGCGCGGCGGTACCGGCGGCATCGGTAACTGCCCGCAACACCCAAACCGGTCTTACGCGTACCGTTAATTCCGACGGCGACGGCAACTACCGGATCGAGTTTCTCCCGATCGGTCAGTATGTCGTCGAAGTCGCCGCGACAACCGGGTTCAAGAAAGCGATCCGCGAGGCGATCTCCCTGAGCGTCGGGGATGTGGCGCGCGTCGATGTCAGCCTTGAGGCCGGCTCGGTGAGCGAACAGGTGACGATCACGAGCGACGCACCGGAGGTCAATACGAGCACCGCCGAACTGGGCAGAACCATTCAGACCCAGGAGATCGAGAATCTTCCATTAGTTGAGCGCAACGTTTTCACCCTGCTTGATCTGACCCCCGGCGTCCAATCAAACAACGCCGGAGTCGCGACCGCTTCGGCATCGACGAGCAATCTCAGCTTGGGGTTTCCGGAACAAAGGACGCTGATCAACGGCGGCACCGACGGCGGCACGGGATCGGTCAATTATTATCTGGACGGCGGTCTGAACATGACGAATCTCCGGAATACCGGAAACATCGCGCCGAATCCGGATGCGATCCAGGAGTTCAGGGTCCAGACGAACAGTTACAACGCCGAATACGGAAGATTCGCGAGCGGTATCATCAATATCCTTACGAAATCAGGCACGAACACCTTCCACGGTTCGCTTTATGAATTCGTCCGCAACGACGCATTCAACGCCAATGAATGGGGATCGGTCGTTGAAAAGGCTCCGTACCGCCGTAACCAGTTCGGCGGAACTTTCGGTGGTCCCATCAAGAATGACCGCACGTTCTTCTTTGCTTCCTACTCAGGACTGCGACAAACCACGAGCACGTTTCTGAACGGCGCCCGGGTCCCGACCGCGCTCGAACGCATCGGCGACTTTTCGGCGTCGCCGGGCAGCGGTCCGCGGGATCCGGTGACGGGGGCCACATTCACGTGCAACGGCGTTTCGCGGGTCATTTGCCCGAACCGGATCAATCCGGTTGCGGCGAGGATCATCAACGACTACATTCCGCTGTCGAATGTCACCCTCAGCAACGGACTCCCGGGGTGGCAGGGGAATGTCGCGAATCCATACAACACCGACGAATTTCTGGCGAAGTTCGATCATCAGTTGACCACGGCTCATCGCCTTACTGCGTCGTATTTCACCACCGCGGGGAGCACGACGGTGTTTCCGGGGAGCGGCAACCTGCCGTGGGCGACGCAAAAGTTCAAATGGCGGCAGCACAACGTGAACCTGAGCGACGTCTGGATCATCGGCCCGGACAAGATCAACCAGTTTTGGCTGACGTACAGCCGCAATTTCGGCGGACGACTGAACCAACCGGCAACTTCCCTCGCCGATCTCGGTTCGGCCTTTACGCCGCAGGGTGCGCCGTCGTTGCCGCAAATAACGGTCACAGGTTATTTCACGCTTTCGAATGCGATCGGCGGACCGCGCGCCGGAACCGACATGTACTCGATGCGGAACGTGTTCAGTTGGATCAAGGGATCCCATTCCCTGAAGATCGGCGGCGAAGTCTCGCTCAACAAGGACATCCAGGAAACGCTGCTCAATAATTACGGCGTCTTCTCGTTCAGTTCGTCAGGAGCGACGAACAACGCACTCGCGAACTTCCTGATTGGACTTCCGACCGGTTTGACCCAGGACGCGCCCGTCACGGCTTACACGAATACGTGGTACACGGCGCTCTTCGTGCAGGACGACTTCCGCGTCAGTTCCCGCCTGACGCTCAATCTGGGCCTTCGGTGGGATGTTCAGACGCCCCCGACCGATCCTGAGAATCGGGTCGTGAACTATGTTCCGGGACAACGCTCGACCGTCAACCCGATCGCGCCGGTCGGAGCTCTGTTCTACGGCGATCCCGGCGTCGAAAGAGGCGGAATCCCGGTCGCGTACGACCACTTCTCTCCGCGATTCGGACTTGCCTGGGATCCGTTCGGTGACGGCAAGACTTCGATCCGCGCCGCCGCGGGGATCTTCTACGGGAGCATTTCCGGGAACGAATGGAACACCATGACGAACTTTCAGCCGTTCTCGACGCGGCTGAACTTCAGCGGCATCAACCTGGCGACGTCCTCCAACGGCTGGACCGGCGCCTCGTTGAGCAATCCGTACCTGAACTTCCCGGGCGGCAATCCGTTTCCTTATCAGGGAACGTTCACCACCGGCGGCGGACTCTTCGCCGTCGCGCAGGACTTCGCGTGGCCGCGGACGTTCCAGACGAACGTGTCCATTCAGCGGGAGATCTTCAAGGATCTCACGGTCGGCGCGGCGTATGTCGGAACGCTGGCCAGCAGGCTGCCTTTCGGTCGTGATGTCAATTATCCGGTCCTGACGCCGACGGCGACGACCGGCAACATCAACGCGCGGCGTCCGAATACCGCGTTTGGCGCGGTTCTCGTACTCGATTCCGATCAGGACGCTTCGTACCACGGCATGCAGCTCACGACCGTTTGGCGAATGGGCAAAATGCTGAATCTAAATGCCTTCTACGTTCTCAGCAAGACGTTAAGCAGCGCGCAGCTTCACAACAACACGACTCAGGGGCTCGCGCAGAACTACAGCCGGCTCGATCTCGAGAGCGGACGCGCAGATACGGATCAACGTCACGTTTTCAGCCTGAGCATGAACTTCCGGCCTGATCTCTACAGAGGCAAGAACAAAGTTGCGAAGGCGATCATCAACGGCTGGAGCCTTTCGCCGATCGTCAAAGTGCGCAGCGGCCGGCCGTTCACGGTCACCAACGGAAACGTCGACGCGAATCTCGACGGCAATACGAATGACCGTGCCCAATTGATCGGCGATCCGCGGATCAGCAATCCGTCGCCGGCGATGTGGTTCAATACGGCCGCCTTTACGCGCAACGCGATTGTCACCGGGGTGGCGACCGACGGCAACTCGGCCCGTAACTTGCTGACCGGCCCGGGATACAGGGTAGTTGATCTCGCTCTTTCGCGTGATTTTCGGTTCGGGGAACGCATCAAACTCCGATTCCGCGCCGAGGGAACGAATATCTTCAACCTCGTGAACTACGATCAGCCGAATGCCAGCGCACCGGCTCCCGGCACGACGTCATCAACGTTCGGCACCATTTCGGGCGCGTCGGCAATGAGGCGGTTGCAGTTCGGATTCCGTCTGACCTTCTGATAGCCTGAAGTCCGGAGAGCGGAACTTAACGGGAGTCTGTCCGAATGCAGAACGGGCAGACTCCGTCCCGCTGATCCCGGATCACGCACCGGAAGATTTTGACCGCGAATCTTCGCGACGCAGCGCGAATTGAACACCGGGACGAGCTGTCATTTGATCCGATCGCTCCAACGTCGGTGATCATTTGGGAAAAGCCGCGCAACCTGACGGCGGTTTGATTTGGCGTCAAATCGCGAAGATTCGCGGGCGATTATTTTTATCACGTCATCTGGGTTTGATGATCGGAGAACTGATGATCAGGACAAAGCGAACCGGAATCGCCGGGTTTCTATCGGCCATCGTTTTGATCGGAATCGTCTGCGGGCTGATTCCCTCCACGGCGTCGGCACAAAACCAAATCGTTGTAAATGGTGTTTTGGCAAAGACGCTCCACGCCGAGATCGACGGTTTCCTCGCCAAAGAGATCGCAAGCCACTTCGCGAACATCAAATCGCTCGACCCGCCGCCCGAACGAGTCTTCGGCGCGCTGACGGTCGGCGAATTCTCGTGGGGAAGTTTTGCGAGAGCGCTCGCGGCGCAGGCCGATCTGGGCGGAAACCGGATGATCGCAGGCAAGAATACGGCGCGGGCGATCGCCGAAATGGGACTGATCGAATCGCGGCAAGGCGGGAAGGCATTCGCTCAGCTGTATTCGATTCTTGCGCTTCGGCATTTCGGGACCGATCTCTCAAAGAACGCCGTTTGGTTGAGCATGAGCGAGTCCGAGCGGAAAGAGTGGCACTCGCTGCTCGACCCCGCCCGGTTCTACGATCCGCAGAAAAGGGCCGTCATCAATCTTCCGGAGAATTATCTCGGCGTCGCCGCCCGCGTCGCCGCGATGAGCTGGCAATTGGGCGTTCTCAAGGACCGCGCGTTCCTTGATTCCGTCGTCGAGCGCGCGGCGCAGCAGTTCACTGAAGGTGCGATCTATTCTGACGACAATCCTCCGACCGGGCGATACGACCGCTATTCGAACGAGTACGCGCGCTATTGCTGGGACGCGGCCGACATCGCGGGACGCGGCGACATCAAAGACAAGCTGCGCGCGTCGATCAAAACCCAGATGCGGCTCTGGTACGATCTCGTCTCACCTGCCGGTTACGGATACAACTGGGGACGCAGCCAGGGATTGGTGAGCTATCTGGACACCCTCGAGATCGCTGCGTTCTTGGCGCAAAATCCTGAATTCAGCCCGGCGCCGCTGACCGAGATCGCGGCACTTTTCAATCAGGCGTGGCGATGGATCCGCGCGGACTACGACGACGCGACCCACATGTTCACGGTCTTCGCCTTCGGGCGCGGCAACTACTCGTACATCAACCGCAACCGTGAGTGGCAGCAGACCGGAACCGGATTCGGCAAAATAGTATTGGCCAATTCGACCTTCTTCAAGGCGCTCGAGAAAGAGCGTGTCGATTCGTTTCCGGCGAGCCCGACGCTGCCGGACGTCGCCCGGTTCGAGTACTTCTCCCAAAACAATAACCTTCGCGAAGGCGTCTGGCTCGTACGCCAGGGGAAACTGCACTTTGCATTGCCGATCACGGTCGGAACGAAACCGGCGATCTCCGATTACCTTCCGGCTCCGTTCGGATTATCGGGATTTTCCGCTCCGGTCGAAGAGGTTTATCCGTCATTCGTCCCGTTCTTGACGCTCGGTGACGGCAGCGTATATGCGGCCGCCGACGGTTCCGATCTTATTCGTCCGGCGGATGACGCCCGTTCGCTGGAGATCACGAACGACAAATGGGCGCGCATCAACAGCAAATCGGGCGAACGATTCGACAACGGACTGCGGAGCGTCGTGAATTTCTCGATCGAACGCGGCAAGTTCATCCGCCGCGAAACGGTCACCGCCCGGCGCGACGTCGTGATACGCGCTTGGAAGTTCGTCTTTCCTTCGACCGCGTCGGCGGCGTCGCAGATATTCCGCGACGGAACCACCGAATTTCAACTGGATGGCCGCGATGGCCGCACGTTGGTCGCCATCAAACTGCCGTTTCCGTCGTCGATCCGCATTCTGGCGACCGGAGACGACAAACTCGGCAAGGGCGTGCTCGGCCCGATTCCGATCCACATCGTCGCCGAAGCGGAAGAAACTCGCCTGTCCGCCGGGCAAACATTCACCTGGGAAATCAGCGTTGAGCCTAAATAGACCGATGATCAGCGAAAAGATTGAAACAACCGCACTTGTAACCGACTGGTCGTCAGTGAAGACCGAGTCTCCCGCGCCAGGCATCACGCGGCAGATGATCGTCGGGCAGAATGTGATGATGGTCCGGTTCACGTTCGAACCGTTCCTCGTGACGGAGGAACACACGCATCCCCACGAACAGATGACGATCGTCGTGAAAGGGCGCGTCAAATTCATTATCAGCGGCGAAGAGCGCATGGTTTCGGCGGGCGATGTGCTCCATTTCCCCCCGCACAACCGTCACGGCGCGACCATGCTTGATGAGGAAGTCGTGCTGATCGACATCTTCTCGCCGATCCGTGAGGACTTTCTGGCCTGACGAAACCCGTATGAACAGCAATCTCTTGGCGAAATCGCGTCTGTTGGCTTTCATCGTCGCAATCTATTGCGCCGTCGCATCGATCGCCGGCGCGCAGTCTTTGCCGCGCGTCTTCATTCTCGATGCCCGGGAACTGCTCACGGCCAAGCAGCGGCTCGCCGATCCTTCACTGAAGGATCCGGCTTTGAAAGCGTCGCTGAGGAATATTGAGAAGAACGCGAAATCCGCCCTCGCGGCCGAGTATGCGTCGGTTGTCACCAAATCCGTCGCGCCGCCGAACGGCGACAAGCACGACTACATGAGCCAGGC
>JAKOSS010000715.1 GCA_029777145.1 Acidobacteriota bacterium
AGTTTCTACATCTGGGACAAACGTGAGCGCGGATCCGAGCCGGGCCGGATGAAATTCTTCGTACTTTTCTACGTCTTCACGGGAGTTGCGCTGATCGGAAAAGGACTGGTCGGGATCGTTTTTCCGTACGCAATCGTCGCGTTCTACTACGTCATCGGCCGGCGTTTCCCGTCGAAGGCAGTACTCCTGAGCATCGTCTGGGGGACGATCGTTTGCCTTGCCGTCGCAAGTCTCTGGTACGTTCCGATGTATCACGCGAACGGCTGGAAGTTCATCGACGAGTTCTTCATCCAGCATCATTTCCAGCGCTACACATCGAACAAATACCTGCATCCGCAGCCGTTTTGGTTCTTCGTCGTCGTGCTCCCGTTAATGACGCTTCCATGGTTGCCGTTCTTTTTCGCGTCGCTGTGGAAGTCGGTTCGTGACCAGTTCAAAGGCACCGATGAGCCCGACCGTTTCTCGTCGATCGGGAGATTCGCGGCGGCCTGGCTGATCGTGCCGTTGGTCTTTTTCAGCTTTTCGGGTTCGAAACTGCCGGGCTATATTCTTCCGGCGCTTCCCGCAGCGATGATCCTGACCGCGTTTTCGGTTTATCGCTTTGCCGAGCGCTCGCGTGGCCGTCGTTTGACGGTCGTCACGATCGCCGTCGCGACGCTCGTCGTTTCGGCTCTGTTGGCGAGGTTCGTGATCGCAAACTTCATTCGCGAAGAAACCGTGCAGCATCTGATCGCGACCGCGAACGAGCGCGGCTACCGGACCGAAAAGATCCTGAACATGCACACGATCTCGCATTCGGTGGAGTTTTACGGCGCCGGGCGTTTGGTGCGCGATTCCGACGGCAAACAGCGCAAGTATTACGGCGTAACGGAATTGATCGACCAGATGAACCGCGACGGCACGACCCAGGAACTTGTGATCGTTCCGGTCGTTTATCTTTACACGCTGAACAAACCTGAACTGATCGAGAGCGAGGTGCTCGACGACAACGGCGAACTCGCGATCGTGATCGTGAAGAAGAAGTGAACCCGGATCACGGCAGATCGCTCGCCCGCGAATGCGAAAGAAGATTGCCCGCGAAAAGCGCGAAAGACGCGAAATCATTGTAGTCGTTGAGCGCCGGAAGATTGCCCGCGAATTTCCGCAAACCATCGCGAATCTGTTTGATGATTGTCGGTGATCACTGAAACTTTGGGAGTGTCGCTGATTCTTGACGCAGGGCAATGAATTCCGAAGATTTTCGATAACTCGCGGGCGTTCCTTTGACGAATTTAGCGTATTTAGCGGGCAGGAGAAGTTTCACTAACGCTCGGCGGCGCGGCGCAGGCGATCCATCAAAGCGCGCCCGATTCCCGTCTCTTCGACCGGTTCGCAGCAGATCACATCGATCTCCGCGCGGTCGCAATCCCTGAAGAAAGCAAAGAGTTCGTGCGCGTACTCGGCGGCATCACGGCAAACCCTGACGATCGCGAAATCGCCGTCGGGATCGTGAACACCGATGTATGCGCGCTTTCCGCTTCCGGGAAAATCCGCCAAAAAAACCTTTGCGGTCGGCGAATAATGACGGTGTTTCAAGCCCGGACTTCGGACGGCCTCGTCGCCCGCGGGAACATAAACCACAGTTTCCGGAACCACTTCGCGCAATTGTTCGAGCGAGACCGCGCCCGCCCGTAACAGGACCGGGAATTCACCCGTGCAGTCAACGACGGTTGATTCGAGCCCGATCTCCGTCGCCGCGCCCTGCAGGATGCAATCGATCCTTCCGTTCAGATCCTCGAAAACGGCTTCCCAATTCGTCGGCGACGGCCGTCCCGACAGATTTG
>JAKOSS010000716.1 GCA_029777145.1 Acidobacteriota bacterium
ATGTTCGGAAAAACAGGCGGAACAGCGCTGCAGACCGCCTGATTCGCGCGAAAACCAACCCTGTGACCCGAACGAAAACCCTTACGGCCGCGAAAAACCAACGGGTTCGGCGAAAATGCCAAAAACGGATACCGCAATTGATCCAAGCCACAATATCGCCGAAATGTCACGAAATCCGGTCCGGTTTTGACACAGCCTCGTGAGCGGGCGGCAATCGCTCACAACCACTCCGGCAGTTCATCTCCCTGACAATTGAGAACATAGTCGATTGCGCGTTCTACACTTTCTGTATTCCAAAGTCTTCGTTTGCTTCCTTTGTCGCTCCAGGGACTATACGATTTGCGCCAACAACCGGTCTCGCGCATCTTACGCGTCGCGTACGCCTTGAAAGCGTTCAAGATCCGTTTGGGGTGGACGCCCGGATTCGACACGACCGTGTGCACGTGATTGGTCCGTACATTGCTTGCCAGCAAATCCCATCGGCGGTGACGGCATACTTCCTCAATTGCGTCCCTCACGACCTTACGCCGCGCAGGATCAAGTTGCACCGGATCTCCGTTCATGCGTTTCCTAACTTGTTTCTCCCGATTTGAATCAGGCATATAGTAAGGATCTCCGTATAGGTTATTGAACCGGTCGATCGATCCGCGTTCGTCGCCGTGCAACCAAGTTCCGTACGTTCGGAAGGTAATCAAGAAAGCGAGAGGTTCGTCGGTATTGTTCCACATACAGATTAGAGTTCTTCCGCCCGCTCACGCAGGCGGTTAGTCAAAGGGAGGATAAATGATCGGGAATGAACTGAGGACTTTACTTCCTAAACCTCCCAAACTTTCTAAACTTCCCAAACTTCATTGTCCGCCCGCTCACGCAGGCGGTACTGACAAATCACGCCCAATAATTCCTGTCGAGGGATCGGTAGTTGATCGCTTCCGAGATGTGGTCGGGAAGAATGTCGCGGCTCGCTTCGAGGTCGGCGATCGTGCGCGAGACCTTGAGGATGCGATCGTGGGCGCGGGCCGAAAGCCCTTGCTTGTACATCGCGCGTTCGAGGAGCGATTCGCATTCCGCGTCGAGTCCGCAGTGTTTGCGGATCAGCGCCGACGACATCGCGGAGTTTGAGTAAACGCCGTCGGATCGCAGCCGGTCGAGCTGGATCTTGCGGGCGGCGATGACGCGTTTGCGGATCGCCTCCGACGGTTCGCCCGGCGGGACGCCTTTCCCGCGGAGTTCCTTGAAATTCACCGCCGGAACGTCGATGTGGATATCGATCCGGTCCATCAGCGGCCCGGAGATGCGTCCGACGTAGCGCTGGATGAAGATCGGCGAGCAGTTGCATTCGCGGTTGCTCCCGTAATATCCGCATGGGCACGGATTCATCGACGCGACGAGCATGAAATTCGACGGGAACGTGAGGCTCGAAGACGCCCTCGAGATCGTCACCTGCTTGTCTTCCATCGGCTGTCTAAGGACTTCGAGGACCGTTCGCTCAAACTCGGGAAGTTCATCCAAAAATAATACGCCGAGATGCGCCAAACTGACTTCGCCGGGTCGCGGGATCGATCCGCCGCCGATCAGTCCTGCCTGCGAGACGGTGTGGTGCGGATTTTTGAACGGACGTTCCGCAATCAGCCCGGACTTCCCCGTCAGGCCGACGACCGAATGGATCTTCGTGATCTCGAGCGCTTCCTCAAATTCGAGCGGCGGCAGGATCGTCGGAAGACGTTTCGCCAGCATCGTCTTTCCCGAACCCGGGGAACCGATCATCAGAATGTTGTGACCGCCGGCGCTCGCGACCTCGAGCGCGCGTTTCGCCGACGTCTGCCCGCGAACCTCGGAAAAATCGACGCGGTACTTCCCGCCGGCGTCGAGCAGCGTTTGTGGATCGGGTTTGAGTGGCGGAACGGGCGTTCCCTTTCCGGATTCGAGCGAGCGGATGATCTCGACCGCATCGCGCAATCCGCGAGCAGGATAGACGTTGACGTCGCTGACGACCGCCGCCTCGGATGCATTCTCCTCCGGAAGGATCAGGTTCTTGAGCCCGTCCTCGCGGCAACGCAGCGCGATCGACAAAGCGCCTCGAACGGGACGGATCCGGCCGTCGAGCGAGAGTTCGCCGATGGAGAGCGTTTCGGGAATGCGGTTTCCCTTGACGAGATCGCCGTGCGCACCGAGGATCGCCAGCGCGATCGGAAGATCAAAACTCGCGCCGACCTTGCGCACATCCGCCGGTGCGAGATTCACCGTCATCTTATGAACCGGAAAGAAGAACGAACTGTTCACGATCGCGGCGCGAATGCGTTCTCGCGATTCGCGGATCGCCGCATCGGGAAGCCCGACGATCGTTACTGCCGGAGATTGATCGTTTTCGCTTTGAGGAGCGCGCAGGTTTACTTCGATATCAACGATGAGTGCGTCGATCCCGTAGACCGCCGCTGACTGAGTATGAAAGAGCATAGTGAGATTTCCTTTTTGTATGAGATTGGTCTGAGCATTTGAATTCTTATAGCAGAAATCCGCCCAAGTATGAAGTTTGGGAAGTTTTGGAAGTTGAGGAAGTTTGGGA
>JAKOSS010000717.1 GCA_029777145.1 Acidobacteriota bacterium
CGCCTGGAGCGCGAGGTCGCTGATGAAGCCGTTCGCGCCGCCGATCGGGTTGAAGGTCGCGTCGAGCGCGCCCGTGTCGGTCAGCCGCGCGACGTGTCCGCGGAGCGTGACGCCGATCTGCGTGAATTCGCCGCCGATCAGTATCTTTCCGTCCGGCTGGACGATGATCCGGTTGATCGCGCCGTTGATCACCGGCGCGGCGAACGTCCCGTCGATGACGCCCGTCGACGTAAAGCGGAAGATCTTTCCGTTGGGCGATGCGCCGCCGGCGATCAATACCTTTCCGTCGGGCAGAACGGCGATGTCATTCGGGTTCGTGAATGCCGCCCCAAACGTCGCGTCCACGGTGCCGTTCGCCGCCAGCCTGTAAACCGTGCCGCTCGAATACGCGACGAGTATCTTTCCGTCAGGCTGCAGCGCGAGCCGCCGAATCGTCGCCGACGCCGGAATGCCGTTCGGGACGAAACCGGTATCGAACGTGCCGTCGGTATTGAACCTGACGACCGTGCTCCGCTTGACGCCGTTGGCGATGTCGAAGCGTCCCGCGACGATAAGTTTTCCGTCGGCTTGCTGGACGATCGTCCGCGCGAGTCCGGTGTCGCCGACGAACAGTTCGACCGGCTGCAGCGTCCCGCTCGAATTGACGATGCCGATCTTGTCCCACGTTCCCGAGACGCCGCCGACGAGAACGCGTCCGTCAGAAAACACGTGCGCCGTCATGATCGAGCCGTCGTTCGCCTGATCGTATGTGAAGCTTCCGTCAACCTCGCCGCCGCTCGTGACATGCACGAGATGATGCTTCGCGACCGAATTGAACGTCGCGAACGCCCCACCGAGAAGCGTGCTCCCGTCGCCGAGCACCGTCAATGATCTGACGTCGCCGTTCGCGCCGACATTGTTGCCCATGAAGGCGAGATCGACGCTGCCGTCGCTGTTGACGCGGCTGAAACGGCCCTGCGGGAATCCGTTCAATGTCGTGAACGATCCGGCGACGAGTATCTGGCCGTTCGCCAGCGGCGCGAAATCGTAGATCGCACCGGCCGCGTGGACGCCCGAGAACGAAAAATCGATATATCCCGTCGGATGAAGCCGCGCGAGCGCCGTGTTGTTGAATCCGCTGCCGCTCGACCCGGAGATCAGGATCTTGCCGTCGGCGAGACGTTTGACCTTTTGCACGGCCATCGCGACGGTATCTACCGAGTTGAACGACGGATCGAAGTTGCCGTCGGCATCGATGTGATAAACGGAAAGATGGACCGTCGTCGAGGGTGTCAGGCCAAGGACGAAGTCGCCGGCGAGATAAAACGAATCGTCGGGAAGCACCTCGATGTCGTTGATCGTTCCGGTATGAAGATAGATCTTGGTTTGAAGCGCGGTGTTGAATGCGGTATCGGACGAACCGTCGGCATTGAGCCGCGCGATGCCGCGCATGAGAAGCCCGTCGACGTAGGTGAAATCGCCGGCAATGATCAGCTTGCCGTCGGGAAGCAGACCGATCGCGTTGATCGAAACCGAAGTTCCGCCGGTGATCGTCGGCGGAGTGAACGTAGGATCGGCAGTGCCGTCGACGTTCAGCCGCGCGATGTTCGGACGGAAAAGTCCGCCGGCGACGTTGAACGTTCCGCCGATAAGAACCTTGCCGTCAGGCTGGACCTCGGTCGTCCTGACGCCGCCCGTCGGCGACCAGCTTCCGGTCCGCGCAACATACGCCGCGAAACTCGGATCGACGTCACCGGGCGCACCAAACGCACGCACCACCGCCATCAACAGAACGATAGCGATGATCGTCAGCTTCGAGGGATTGCTTTTGATCAAGTTCGGACCTCCGAAATATCACCGGACCCAATAGCAGAATTCTTTTCCTCTAGACGCGCAATTATAACGATTGGCTACAAATTTAGTAAAGAAATCTGTCTATCTTGCGTATCCGACACACGTGAGATAAATTTAGTCATTGCTAACAGTCCCAGTCCGGCGTCCGGCGCCGGCGACCTCCGCGTCACCGCGATCTGCC
>JAKOSS010000718.1 GCA_029777145.1 Acidobacteriota bacterium
ATGTTCGGAAAAACAGGCGGAACAGCGCTGCAGACCGCCTGATTCGCGCGAAAACCAACCCTGTGACCCGAACGAAAACCCTTACGGCCGCGAAAAACCAACGGGTTCGGCGAAAATGCCAAAAACGGATACCGCAATTGATCCAAGCCACAATATCGCCGAAATGTCACGAAATCCGGTCCGGTTTTGACACAGCCTCGTCAGCGGGCGGGGCCGAGTCAGAACCGACCGGCAGATTAGTAGATTGGGGATCAAGGATTTTCTGCGCCAGTGACGAAAAGCATTTACAAGAATGGCCTTAACGCTCGGAGTATTGCGCTGATTGTTTGCCGGTCGCTAATGCTCCCGGTTCTGACAATTCTCTTCTTCGCCGCTTGCAGTTCTCGGCCGACTGACATGCGTTCCCTCGTTCCGGCGGAGACGCTTGTCTATCTCGAAACGAACGACCTCGGCAAACTTCTCAAATCGCTTCAGGACAACAAGGTTTTCGATCAGGCGATGAGTTCCAAGACCGATTTTTCGGCACTCAACGGGCTTCAGCTTGCGGTCGCGGTGACCGGCTTCGAAGCGTCCGAAAACCAGGTTACGACGGAAAATTCGATCCTCAATTTCAAGCCGAAGTTCGTCGCGGTCGGCGATACGCACACCTGGAATCGCTACACGCTGCAGTTTGTCGAAGAGAAGCTGGGAAATTTCATCAATGAAAGTCACGGCGGTGAGGTCCAGCTTGATCGGTCCGACCGGCCGACCGGCAAGTATTTTGTCTGGACCGCAACCGACGGGCGCAAGGTTTTCGCATTCGTTTCGGGCAGCCGGATCTTTTTCAGCAACGACGAATCGGTTCTCGAAAAGAGCCTCGCAACGGCGCGTGGCGAAGCGGACAGTCTTGCGAAGAACGATGCCGTCTCGAAGATCGCCGGAAACTCCGGCGCGTCGCTGGCGTTTGGACATGTCACCGCCGACGGCGTCGCGCAGCTATCGAACGTCGCCGGTGTCTCGACCGCGGTCGAGGCGACCGACGATGAGGACGGCCGCAGTTTCATCGCGCGTGCGTTTCCCGAACTGGTCAGGAACTCCGTCAAGGACATCTCGTGGTCTGCATCGAAGACCGAATCGGGAGTTGAGGACAAGTACGACATCAACCTCAAACCCGAAACCGCGGAGGTCTTCAAGGAAACGATCAAGCCGGCGGCGTCGGTCACGGAGCTGACGTCGCTGATCCCGGCCGATCCGATGACCGCGACTCGCTACAATCTTACAAGTCCGCAGATCGCGTGGCGCAGCCTCCTGTTGGTCGCCGGCAAGAACAGCGGCGCCGAAAGCGGACGGATCATCGTCGCGTTTGCCGGCAGCCTGCTCGATCCCTATGGCGTTTCCGACGCGGAATCGTTCCTCAGCGCGATCGGACCGGAGATCTGGACGATCTCGCTGGACGCCGACGGCGACGAATCCGCGGTCGTCGTATCGATAAACGACCTCGAAAAGATCAAACGCTCCGTTTCCGAGATAGACTTCGCGGCGCCGCGCGAGATGATGTACGGCTTCGAATTCCGAAAATCTGCCGACGGCCAGACGGCGCTCGCGATCGTCGAAGGTAAGCTCGTGCTCGGCGATACCGATGTGGTCCTGAAGTGTCTCCAGGCGAATGCCGACGGGAAGACGTTCGGTTCGAACGCCGCCTATGCCCGATTCAAGGGCAACAGCGCGCCGGTCATCACTTTTGGACGCGAGGCGACCGACAAGACCGCCGGTTTGCTCGGAAAAAAGAAACAAGAGAATCTTCAGTTCATGACGAACTACCTGATCGAGACCAGATATTCCGACCGCGGGATCGAGCGCCGGACAACCTCGCCGTTCGGTCTCGTCGGACGCATGATCGGACAGTTGGCCGAATAACCGTGAAACTTTGGATCGCGAAAAACTCCGACGTTCCCGTTCGCGAGCAGATCGTCGCGCAGGTGACGCTTGCGGTCACGAGCGGTGATCTCATCGTCGGTGCGAAACTTCCGAGCACCGCCGAGATCGCCCGCCGGTTCGCGGTTCACGCTAACACCGTCTCGAACGCTTATCGCGAGCTTGCCGACGAAGGTTGGATCGAATACCGCCACGGCAGCGGATTTTACGTTTGTGATCAGTCGCCGGATGCGGGCGAGGGAATCGAACAGTTCGTCGCGCGTTTCATGAAAACCGCGCGGTCGCGTGGATTTTCCGCGTCGGATCTTGCGGATTGCGTAACGCGGTTTGCGCAGCGCGAGGCACCGGCGCGCGTCGTGTTGCTCGAAGATGACGAATTCTACCGGGCGATCCTCGTCGCCGAACTCCAATCGGCGTTGCAGGTCGGCGTCGACGGCGTCGCAACGACCGGATTCAGCGGCGCCGACGGCGCGATCGCGGCCGCGATGTTCGATGAAAAGCCGAAGATCGCGTCGGACGTTGAATGCCTTCTCCTCAAAACGCGATCCGTGGCCGGGGCGATGTCGATCGAAACCCGACCTACCGAATCGGATCTCATTGCCGTGCTTTCGGGCTGGGACAAATTCCTCCTTCTGGCGCGGACGTTTCTGATCGCCGCGCGCATCGACGGCGAAAGTCTGATCGTCCGTTCGACGCTTGAGCCCGGTTGGCGCAAAGGTCTCGACGCGGCGACTTTGATAATCTGCGACGCACCGACGGCGGTTCATTTTGACGGCGACCCGCGTGTCCGGACCTTCCGGCTGATCGCCGACGATTCGATCGAAGAACTTCGGCAAATTCTTGCCGGCAGGTAATCTTAAACAAGCCGCGGATCAGGAAGAGCGCGCGGATAATATCCGCGATTTCCGCGTTGATCCGCGGCGAAATTCATTCCATTGCTCCAAATCGATTTGGAATCAGCTTCGAACTCTCCGCCAACACAGATTGTAAGTGTTAGATCGGCATCAGTCCTTAAATGGGTCTTACGGATTTCTTCCGATCAGATTTTTCCGATCTGAAAAGACCTCTTGACACGATCAAAGTTTTGTAACTATACTTGTTACAGTTATGGCGTCAAACAGTCAATTTTCGATCGCGGTCCACGTCCTGGC
>JAKOSS010000719.1 GCA_029777145.1 Acidobacteriota bacterium
AGCGATTTGATGATCCATTCGAGATCGAAAACGCCGTATTTTGCGCCGGTCATGAGACTGTCGCGAAGAAGATAATCCATCCGGTCGACGTCGAGCTGCGACGAAACGAGCTGCGCCAGCGCCCGCGGTTTGAAGTCGCCGCGGATGATCGACGCGACGCTCTCCGGGAGTTCGGACGAAAAGTCGCGGAGCACGCGTCCGACTTCGGTTTCGTCGCTCAGGAGCGCGTCGATCGTGAATTCCTCATGACGAAACTTGAGGATCGGTTCGATGACATGCGAGAAGGCGCCGTGGCCGATGTCGTGGAGCAATGCGGCGCAGCGGACGGCGATCCGCGCCGCCGGATCGATCTTGTAGCTGAGTTCGAGTTTTGCGAGCGTTCGCGTCGCAAGATGAAGCGCTCCAAGGCTGTGCGTGAACCGCGAATGTTCGGCGCCCTGATACGCGAAATGCGCGAGCCCGAGTTGCCGGATGCGTCGCAGTCGCTGAAATTCGGCGGTGTCGATCAGTCGGACGAGGAGCTTACCTTCGTCCGAATCGGTTCTGAGGCGAATGATATTGTGAACGGAATCGCGGTAGATCTTTTCCGACAAGCGTTTATCTCCAAGCGTTTTGACCTAATTTTCTACCGCGTCGCGCTTTTAATCAAGCATGATCGGGAATATGCTGAAAGCGATCCTTTCATATGAAGTCCCGTTTTCAAAGATCGGCAATTTTCATTCTGATTTGTGCGCTGGCGGCAATTTCCGCAAAGGCGGCGACTAAAGTCCGAACGTCCGAGTTCGAGATCGCGATTGCCGAATCGTCACAGACACTCGAATCGCTGGTGCCTGTCGGAAGCGGCTTCGACTTTCTGCCGTCCGACCGTCTCGACAAGCGGTCCGCGAACGGTTTCTATCATCTCGGCGACATCAGGTTCGCGGTTCGATTGAAAGGCGGGACGGAATGGACGTGGTTTTCGACGGCCGCCGCGCGGGATCAGGTCACGAGGGTCGCGCTCAACCCCGGCGACCTCGCCGCCGCCGATCTTTCGAACTCGCTGCCGAAGGATTGTCCGGTTCGCATCATCCGCCGCTGGACGGTCGCGGGCGGAAAACTCGCTCTTCGATTCGAGATCTCGAACAAGACCTCGAGCGAGATCGAGGTCGGAGCGATCGGGATCCCGTTGCCGTTCAACAATATCCTGACTGACCGTTCGTTGAAGGAGGCGCACGAAAAGTGCTCTTTTTCCGACCCGTATATCGGCATGGACGGCGGCTATCTTCAGGTGACGCGGCTCAAGGGAACCGGGCCGGCGCTGGTCGTCGTTCCGGACGGCCGGACGCCGTTCGACGGTTATGATCTCGTTCCTGAACCGATGCGGATCAGCCAAACGTTCGAAGGGACTTTCGAATGGTTGTCGCGGACACGCGCGCTTGCCGACACGACTTGGAAATACGTGAAGCCGTGGAACGTCACGTCGTCCGAGACGATCCCGCCGAATGGCACGACCCGGGCCGGGCTCAAATTTCTAGTTTCCGATGAGATCCGCAACATCGAGAAGACGTTGGCGGCGAATTCGCGTCCCGTCGCGGTCGGGGTTCCGGGTTACATTCTTCCGGCCGGGATCGATGGAAGGCTCTTTTTGAAGTCGAAGGCGAAGGTCGCTTCGATCAACGTCGAACCGAAAGGAGCGATCGACGTTCGTTCCTTGAACCGGACCGCCGGCGGCTATTCGGCTTACTCTGTGAGGGCACGTGATTGGGGCCGGGCGCGCCTGTCGATAAGATACGCGGACGGTTCGATTCAGACGGTCCATTATTATCTGACGAAAACCGAAAACGAGGCTGTCACCGATCTAGGTCGGTTTCTCTTCTCGAATCAATGGTTCGACAAGCCGGGCGATCCGTTCGGCCGGAGCCCGTCGGTCATCAGTTACGACCGCGAATTGAATGCGCCGGTCGAACAGGACAACCGCGCGTGGATCGCCGGTCTTGGGGACGAAGCCGGCTCCGGA
>JAKOSS010000720.1 GCA_029777145.1 Acidobacteriota bacterium
ATATCACCGCAGAGGCGCGGAGACGCGGAGTTTACGTGAACACCGGTATCGATAACGTTGATAAAAATTCTCTGCGTCTCTGTGCCTCCGCGGTAAAGATTTTCTCTTAGCCAGGCTGCTAGTTGCCGACAAGACCGACCAAAACCTCACGGACCGCCTCGTAATCGGGTTCGATAACCGTCGAGCGTTTCGGCTTGTTCTCGAGCTCCGCGACCGATTCCGGAATCTCTCCGAAGGTCCCGACGATCTCATGGACCGAGTCGAACTTAACGGGATGCGCCGTCTCGAGAAAATAGCCCCCATCGTCAGGATGGCCGGTCAGGTAATCTGCGAGCGCGCGGTATCCGACAGCGCCGTGCGGATCGAGAATGTAGCCGTGGGCATCGAAAACCTCTCGCATCGTGGTCCGCGTCGTCGCGTCCGAAATGCTGACCGCCGACATCAAGTCTCGAAGCTGGACGTAATCGCGATCGAACATTTCCAAAATCCGGACGAAGTTCGAAGGGTTCGCGACGTCCATCGCGTTCGACAACGTCGCGACCGCCTTTTTTTCCTCCATTCGCCCGCCCGCCAGGAAACGCGGAATGATGTCGTTGGCGTTGCACGCGGCGATGAAATGTTCGGCCGGCAATCCCGAAATGTGCGCCAGGATCCCCGCGCAAATGTTGCCGAAATTCCCGCTCGGAACCGACACGACCGGCGGTTTCTCATGACCGGCGCGAAGCCAGTCGCGATATGCGAAAAAGTAATAGAATTGCTGCGGCAGCCAGCGCGCGACGTTGATCGAATTGGCCGACGTCAGGAACATCCGATTCTTGAGTTCCCCGTCTGCCAGCGCCGTCTTTGCAAGCTTCTGGCAGGCGTCAAAATCGCCTGTAACCTCAAACGCGTGAATGTTTTGTCCGAGCGTCGTAAGCTGCAGTTCCTGGACTCGCGAGACCTTGCCCTGCGGAAAAAGAATGACGACATCGACGCCCTCGACGCCGTAGAACCCGTTCGCTACCGCTCCGCCGGTGTCGCCGGACGTGGCAACAACGACGACCGTCCGTTCCGAGCTATCCGATGAAAACTCGCGAAGGCAGCGGCTCATGAACCGCGCGCCGACGTCTTTGAAGGCGAGCGTCGCGCCGTGAAACAGCTCGAGGGTCGAGATCCTGTCGTCGATCCGGACGAGCGGAAAGTCGAAATTCACCGTCTCGTCGCAGATCGTACGGAGCCGCTCGTCGGGGATCTCGCCGCCGACATACGGACGGATGATCTTGTAGGCGATCTCGCCGTGCGTCAGGTAGGAAAATGCGTCCCAAAACGACTTCTCGATCTTCGGAATTGATTCCGGGAAAAAGAGTCCGCGATCATCGGGTTGGCCCTTCAAAGTCGCTTCCCTAAATGTCGCGTGAGGCGATGTTCGGTTTGTGCTAAAGTATTGCATTATCGACGGAAACCCCAGAATTTCGGGGCGTTTCGAACGTTTCTGCGGCCCGTCTTCAATGATAATAAATGTTATTGAAATTGCGAAATCATTCGGAATGACTGGAGCGCAAGCGTCTCGATTGCATGGCCCGCAGGGCCACAGACGGTTGGACGCGAATCACGCGGGTTTCTTTTGAATCTTGAATCTTGAATTTTGAACTTTGAATCTCAAATAATTACGGTTCACGCGCCGACGACTGTTGCCAATGTCGTCTGCGGCTTCGACTGCCTCGGATTCGCGCTCGCCGAACCGTTCGACGTGATCCGTTTGAAAAGATCTGAATCACCGGGAATTCGCATCGTCCATCGGGACGATTTCGGACTCCCCACCCATCCGAAACGCAACGTCGTCGGCACGGTCTTGCAGTCGATCATCGACGCGACCGGTATCAATGGTGGATTCGACGTCGAGATCACAAAACACATCAAACCCGGAAGCGGAGTCGGTTCGAGCGCGGCCTGCGCGGCCGGTGCGGCGGTCGCGGCCAATCATTTGCTGGGCGACAGATTCTCAAAAGCCGAACTGGTCGAATTCGCCCGCGACGGTGAATTGACCGCGTGCGGCGCACGCATCGCCGACAACGTTTCGGCATGCATCTTCGGCGGATTCACGCTCGTGCGTGCGACCGACCCGGTGGCGGACGTCGTCGCGCTCGAATTTCCGGAATTGTTCGCGACCGTCATCCATCCGCAGATCGAGATCCGGACCGAGGACGCCCGTGCCGTGCTTCCCCGCGAAGTTCCGTTGCCGACCGCGATCCGGCAATGGGGCAACGTCGGCGCGCTCGTCTCCGGACTGGCCGCGGGCGATTACGATCTGATCGGACGCGCGCTCGAGGACCACGTCGCCGAACCGTACCGCAAGGCGCTGATCCCGAAGTTTGACGAGGTGAAGTCGGCAAGTCTCGAAGCCGGATCGCTGGGCGGCGGGATCTCCGGGTCCGGTCCGAGCGTCTTCATGCTCTCGCGGGATGCCGCGACTGCGAACCGGATCGCCGACGCGATGCGCGCCGTGTACTCGACAACCGGTATTGAATTCAACATTTACGTGTCCGGCGTGAACCGCCGCGGAGTGACTATCGTCGAATGAAGAACTTTCTTACAACCGCGGACTTTTCGCGCGAAGAACTGGACGCGCTGATCGAATCGGCGCTGCGGTTCAAGCATGGCGCGACGTCCGTCAGGCCGCTTGAAGGCAAATCCGTCGGACTTGTTTTTTTCAATCCATCGTTGCGGACGCGTGCCTCGATGCAGGTCGGGATCCATGAACTCGGCGGCAACGCCGTGACGCTCGAACCGGGCGGAACGAGCTGGACGCTGGAACATCGCGAAGGCGCCGTGATGGACGCCGGCAAGACCGAGCATCTTTCTGAATTCGTCCGCGTTCTCGAACGCTACGTCGCGGCGATCGGCGTCCGCACCTTCGCTCATTTGAACGACTGGCAGGAAGAACGGCTCGATCCGATCCTCAGTGCCTTCGCCCAATACGCGTCGAAACCGGTGATAAATCTCGAATCGGCGATGCATCATCCATGTCAGGCGATGGCCGACATGATGACGATCCGGGAAACGCTCGGCGAAAAGAAGAAGAGAGTCTTGCTGACCTGGGCGTATCATCCGAAGGCGCTGCCGATGGCCGTTCCGAACAGTTTAGCGCTGGCCGCCGCGCAGTTCGGCCACGATCTTCGGATCGCCAGTCCGCCCGGATATGAACTCGACGCCGAATTGATGTCCGACATCGAGCGGTTCGCGTCCGAAAACGGCGGCAGCGTCGAAGTCACGAACGATGTCGGCGACGCATTTGACGGAGTCGAGGTCGTTTACGCAAAGAGCTGGGGCGCGTCGCGCCATTATGGGAACACCGATGCGGACGTCGCCGAACGCGCTCCGTATCGCGGCGACTGGATCGTCGACGAGACGAAAATGGGGCGGACCGACAACGCGATCTTCATGCATTGCCTTCCCGTCCGGCGCAACGTGATCGTCACGGACGGCGTCATCGATTCAGCCCGCTCGGTCGTGATCGACGAAGCCGAAAATCGCTTGCATGTCCAAAAGGCGATCATGGCTTCGCTCGTCAGTTGAAATGAAAAAATTCGTGCTGCTATTGACCATGATCGCGGTCGCCGGCGTCCTATCGGCGAGTGGGCAGCGCTGCGGCGGGTCAACTCGGCGTATGGAAATAATAGGATCGAACGGACCGCTCAAGTACGAACTGTTCTACGTCGCGCCGAAAAACGGGCAAAACGCGTCGATCGACGATCCGACGATCGGAAAGTTTCTGAACGAGTTCCTCGACGACTATGGTCTCTCGGGCAATTTCTGGATCCGGAAAATTGTCGACGTCAAACCCGAGACGGCGGAGCAGTATGTGAAACTGTACCGCGAGTCGGATTTTGCGTACATTTACGACGACGTCTGGCACAAACATCATGCGGCGCAGCTTCGCGGCGAAACGGCCGACGGAAAGATCGCCTTTCGAACGTCGGAAATGGACAACATACCGTTTTTGATGATGCTGACCGGCGGCGACATCGAAACACAATTTGTGCTGAGCGCGTTTCTCGGCGGCTGCTGGCAAAGGGACGAACTTCAAACGATCGAGGTTAAAGGAAAGAAAAAATGAGTCAAGAGCGATTGGATCTGCTGCGCGAGGCGCTTCCCTACATCCGGCGATTCAAGGGCAAGACGTTCGTCGTCAAATTCTCGGGGAAAGTAACCGAAGACCGGGGCAATCTCGAGTCATTGGCCGAAGAACTCGCGCTGCTGCATCAAGTCGGCATCAAGGTGTGCGTGATCCACGGCGGCGGCAAGCAATTGACTGAGCTCGCGACCAAACTCGGAGTCGCGCAGACGGTGATCGAGGGCCGGCGCGTCACCGATGACGACACGCTCGAGCTGGCGAAAATGATCTTTGCCGGCAAGATCAACACCGACATTCTCTCGGCGCTGCGTTTTCGCGGCACGCCGGCGGTCGGACTTTCAGGCGTCGACGGCAACATCGTCCATGCGGAAAAGCGTCCGCCGAAGGAGATCACGGACCGCTCGACGGGCGAGAAGAAAACGGTCGATTTCGGAAACGTCGGCGACGTTCTCGAGATCAACACCGATCTGCTCAAACTCCTTCTCGATCATCATTATCTGCCCGTCGTATCGTCGCTCGGGGCGGATTCCGACGGCCGCGTTTTCAACATCAATGCCGACACGATCGCCGCCGAGATCGCCGTTCAGCTCAACGCCGAAAAGCTCGTTTTGTTGTCTGACGTCGACGGAATATATCTCGATCCCAAAGACGCCTCGACAAAGATCTCACGCGTTACCGGATCGGAAGCGCGCCAAATGATCGAATCCGGCGCCGCGACCGGAGGCATGATCCCGAAAATCGAAAGCCTCATCAGGCTCGTTGAAAAGGGCGTCAAATCGGCGCATATCATCAGCGGCAGTGAACGCAACGCGCTTCTCTCGGAGGTCTTCACCGACAAAGG
>JAKOSS010000721.1 GCA_029777145.1 Acidobacteriota bacterium
CCGACCGGCTGATCTGAACGAATTTGCCGGGGTCGAGCTGCGACTTCATTGACGCAAGCGTCTGGCGGATCGTGTGGCGCGATCCGCCGTGATAAAGGTGCAGATACTTATCGTCGGCCTCGATGCATTCGACGTCCATGACCTTCAGAAACACGATGCGGCCGTCTTTTCGGATCAGAAAACGCTCGAGAAACCGCCTTTTGGTACGAATTGAATCGATCAGTTCCGCGATCTGGCCTAATTCCAGTTCCTTCGCCTCGTTTTCGCCGAGCACTTCGCGGGCATGCGCCAGCGCATTCGCGAACCGTGGTTGATCGAAAGGCTTCAGAAGATAATCGAGCGCGTGTACCTCGAAGGCACGGATCGCAAATTCCTCGAACGCCGTCGTGAAGATGATCACCGGGAGATTCGCCGAATTGATCTCCGAAAGCATCTCAAACCCGTTCATTTCAGGCATTTGGATGTCGAGAAACACGAGATCCGGTCGAAGTTCGTCGATCAGCTCCGCGGCGTCCGATCCGTTGCCGGCTTCGCCCGCGACCTCGATCCCGGGCTCATCCCGAAGCAGTTCACGGATGTACTTCCGCGCGAGAGGTTCGTCGTCAATGATAAGCACTTTGATCGTCATGACTGTTTGTCAGCGGGCGCGAAGATCGGAAGCGTCAGTTCGGCACGGAAGCCGCGTGGCGATTCTTCCTTGATTGTGAGTTTCGCGTCCGCGCCGTAGATCCGTTCGAGCCGCGCTCTCACATTCGCGATCCCGACGCCGTTTCCGGCGGCACCTTCCGCCGACTCTTTGAGACTGCCCGACCCGCTGTCAGTTATCCGCACGTACACATCGCTACCGGATCTTTTGGCACTGATGTCGATCGTACCCGGTGAGGAATACGGCGCGATCCCGTGTTTGACGGCGTTTTCGGCAAGCGGCTGCAGGATCAGATGCGGAACGGCAACGCCGAGAACGTCGTCGTCGATGTCGAAATTCACCGACAGGCGGTCTTCGAATCGAGTTTCTTCGATCTCCAGATAACATCGCAGGAATTTGAGTTCTTCCTCGAGCGTCACCAGTTGCTCGCCCGAATGATCGAGCGTCAGCCGCAAGAAGTCTCCGAGAAGCGCGACGATCCGGTTCGCACGCAGCGGATCAACCATGATCAGCGATGACACGGCATGGAGCGAATTAAATAGAAAATGCGGGTGCAGCTGCATTTTCAGCGCGGCAAGTTCGGCGCTCGAGAGCTGCGCCTTGAGTTCGGCGTTCTTCGATTCTTCCGATGTGTAGTTGCGGAAAAACAGGATCGCGTGAACGGTCAGGATCGTCGGGAGATAGAACGAGATCAAGGTATAGAACGTTGAAACCGGAAGGAGTTGCCGGATCGCGTCCGACCTCGAAACGATCGGTCCGCCGCTATCAAAGAAAAGGACAAAGGCAAGCGCGAAAACGATTGAAAGCGCGATTCCAAAAGCCAGGTTGAGAACGACATTGACGAATCTTCGTTCCGAACCAAGTACTTCGAACCGCTTTGCGAACAGGTAAAAAAGCGGCGAGATCGCGCCCCACGCGTAGTAGCGCGACATGTTGCTGATCAGAACGGTCAGAAACGGCTCGTTCCGGACGTTTCCGATCAGCGCAAAGATGCCTCCGAAAGACAGTCCGGCCAGCGTCCAAACGAGAAAGAGAATAAGCGCCGGTTTCCTTAGCTTGAATATTCGTTGTGCGATCGTCGTCATCGTCAGATTCGTTGCGTGGTTGACGATGCAATTCTCGCGCAAACGCGCCGACACGCAAAGCGGGCCTCGACGCATCGCCGCCAAAACGCCGGGTTGCCGCGATTCTCACCCGCGAACTTCGCGTCGGACGGACAGAATGAGCACAAAGACGATCGCCGACGTCAGCGTTCCGAAAGGAAAATACCACATCGTGAGGACCGCGAGGATCAGTCCGAGTCGCCAGGCCCACGATCGCTGCGTCGTGAATGCGATTGCTGCCGCTAGCCACGCGATGCCGAAGCCGACGAACAACGGACCGAGGCTTTTCGGATCGACGCCCATCGCGGAGAAGATCAGCGACCAGGGACCCGGCTTGTCGGGACCGATGAACTTCCCGAAAGTGAGCACGACGACACCGTCGGCAAGCATGTAGCCGCCGTTCAGAAGACACAGGAAGGTAACTATTGCTCGCAAATCAAACCTCTTCGTCCGCGCTCGGGCCATAGGCGCCGGGAACCGGAATGTCGAGCATTCGCAGGTATACCGAGAGTTGCCCGCGATGATGTATCTGGTGATTGAACGCCATTGCACGGATGACGGCGAGCCTCGGCATTTCGAGAAGAACGCAATCGCCGGACTTGTATCTCCACGTTGAAAAGAGCGCTCTGTTCGAAAGCGACTTCAGAGTCCGCAAAGATTCAACGGAATTCCGGCTCAGGCGTTCGGACGGATCTGTCGGGTTCTCGGCAGAATTCAGATATTCGCCTCGGTCGAATTCTTCGCGGTCGAGCGGCGCGATGAAAAGGCCGGGAAGATTCGCGATATGCAAGGCGATCTCGCCCAACGTGCGTGACTTTTCGTGCGGACGCCAGTCGAACGCTCCGGCCGGAACGCGTTCGAGCATCCGCAGCGTCGTCGCGGTTTCATGCCGGAACTCGGCGATAAGTGATTCATTCAGGGCAGTCATTTCTTGGCTCCCGGGTCAGGTTTCTGCTTCTTTCGTTGCGCGAAATACGCGGAGCCGAGCGCGACGCCGACGCTCGCGGGCAACGTTACGGTCATCGAGACCTTTCCGAAAAGCACAAACTGAACGAGTGCCGAGATCGCCGAAGCCGCGACGACGAACACCAGCACGTGAAGCGCGATCGATGCGTATTCCGAGGTTTTCGTATTCATGGTTATTGAAGTCGAAGTTCGGGGTCAGTTTTTCGCGCGATGCGAGCGAGAAAGCCGGCGATCGCTCTGTCGAGTTCGTCCGGCTTGTCGTACATGACAAACAATCTCGAACCCGAGATCGTGACGAACTCGAGCTTGTCGCTCACGTTCTTCGCATCGCGCCAGCTGTCGATGCAGAAGTTGCGCATATAGTTTCGGTTCTTTTCGACGTAATAGGCAGCATCGTCGAAAGCGGGCTGCACCACCAGCATCGGGACTTTCAAATTCTTCAACTCGGGGAAAGGGTCGATACTGTAAAACTCGAGCAAATATCGAATCCAGACCTGGATCAGCGGTTTCTGGGCCGCCCGCCAAAGAAAAAGCGCACGGCGCGGGTTTACCGCGTAGTCGTACGTCATGAAATTGTTGTCATCCCAGGTGTCGCGGGTAACTGTCTTGAACCAACGCGCGCCGAGCCCCTCAATGAATTTGATTCGTTCCTCGGACGTCCACTTCAGCATATCGGTCGGGGAATTCTCGAAATTCACCTTGAGCGGACCGCCGATGAGGATCACGGCATTGATCCTGTCCGGATGGTCGATCGTCAAGCGGAGCGCGATCTGGGTCGCGAGCGCCCAATGCGCGAAGATTGTCACGCGATCGAGCCGTTCCTGCTCGATGAGTTTTTCGATCGCATCA
>JAKOSS010000722.1 GCA_029777145.1 Acidobacteriota bacterium
GATTCGGCTGGTTTGTTCGGCAATAACCGAAGTCTGTTCGACGATCGCCCGACTTGTTACGGGATTCGGCTGGTTTGTTTGGTTGTCGCCGCAGTTCGATCGGCAATAATTCGACTTGTTATGGGATTCGGACAGGAGGTATGGCTTAAACCGGACAAAGTTAAACAAGTTAATGGGGAAGAGGGGAAGAGGGGAAAGGGGAAAAGGGGAAAAGGTAAAAGGGAAAAAGTCTTCAGGGCTTTCAGCTGATTTTGCCTTTTGCTTTCAACTTTTTGTTTTCACAGTTCTTCCCAACTTTTACTTCTTTTTTTCTTTTTACTTTGTACTTTGTCCGACGACTCCGCTCACACAGTCGGTACTGACAGGCGATCAATCGAGCTGGAAGGTTGCGACGCTGGTCGGGGTTTCGTAGCAGCGGACTTTGTAGACCGAGACGCGGTCGTCGCCGACGCGCGAGTTCATGTATTCGCAGACGAACGCCGCGAGGTTTTCCGCCGACGGGTTGAGTTCCTCGTCGAACGGCGGGAGTTCGTTGAGATTGCGGTGATCGAGGTAGCGCACCAGCTCGTCGGCGGCGTCCTTGAGGTCGCCGAAGTCGATCAGCAGTCCGATGTTGTTCAGTTCGGCGCCGCGCGCGAAGATCTCGACCTTGTAATTATGGCCGTGCAGGTTCTCGCACTTCCCTTTGTAGCCGCGCAGTTGGTGCGCGGACGAGAAGTTGCGCTCGATCATTACTTCATAAAAAGATGACATCAATCAACGTCCTCCGTCGTCTCGACGTCAAACATCTTCGACACCTCGCCGAGATCGCCCGTGATCCGCATCCGCGGCAACGAGTTGAGAAAGTCGCGCCCGTACGATTTCGTCCGCAGACGCGTATCGAGCAACGCGATCACGCCGCGGTCGGTGCGGCTTCGGATCAGACGTCCGATTCCCTGTTTCAATGAGATCACTGCCTGCGGGACCGAATAATCGAAGAACGACTTGCCGCCGTTCTCGTCGATGAACCGCGTCCGCGCCGCGACGATCGGGTCCGTCGGTACCGCGAACGGAAGTTTGTCGATGATAACACACGAAAGTTGGTCGCCCTGGACGTCGACTCCCTGCCAAAAACTCGACGTCGCGAAGAGCACGGCGTTCGGAGTCGCGCGAAAACGTTCGAGGATCGCCGTCTTTGACATCGACCCCTGAACGAAGCACGGAAAGTTGATCCGCGACGAGACGAGTTCATAGAGCGCGTTCATCGCGTAATTGCTGGTGCAAAGCACGAACGCATGCCCGCGTGTGATCGCCAGCAGTTTGACGATCTCGGCCGCCGCCATCTCGTTGAACTCCGAAGCGCGCGGATCGGGCATCGCCCGCGGGATGTAGATGATCGCCTGCTGTTCGAAGTCGAACGACGACGGCGCGAGCAGTGTCTCGGTGCCGCTGCTTTCGAGTCCGAGCCGTTCGCGGATAAAGTCGAAACGGCCGTTCGTCGAGAGCGTCGCGCTCGTCAAAACCACGGTTTCGGTCTTGTCGAACAACTTTTCCTGAAGCAGCGAAGAGACGTCGATCGGCGACGCCCGCAGAAACATGCCGCGTCCGCGTTTCTCGATCCAATAGACGTAATTCTTCTCGCCCTGCGTGACGATGAATTCGAGGTCGAATCGCGCTTGGCGGACGCGCCGGAGCAGATTCTCGGCTTCCTGGACCGATTCGGAGAAGACGTCGATCGCCGATTCGAGCCGTTTCAGCGCCGACTCGAACGAAAAATATGCCTCGCCGAGCGGCGTCGGCTCGAGTTCCCCGTCGCGCATCGCCTGGACGAACATCTCGGGCATCAGCGGAAAGCGGCCTTCCTGGGCCCGTACCTGGGTGAACCGGATCCAGAACTGATCGGCGAACGTCATGATCTTTGCCGCGAGCTTCGTCATCTCGCGCGCCGCGACCGCATCCGGGATCGGCAGCGTGTCGGTATCGCGGACGAGTTCGTCGATCTGGAAATTCGAGATCTGGAAGCCGAAATAATCGGCGGCGATGTCCTCGATCAGGTGCGCTTCGTCGAAGATCACGGCCGAGTAATCGGGCAAGACGCGCCCGTACTGGTTCCCGCGGATGTTGAGGTCGGCAAAGAACAGGTGGTGATTGACGATGACGACGTCGGCGTCTTCGGCGCGCTGCCGCATCCGCGTGATGAAACACGCCTCGAAGTCGGGGCATTGCTGGCCGAGGCACGTTTCGCCGCGGGCGTTTATCCGGTTCCAGAACGAAAGATTCTCGGGCAGATCGTACAGTTCGGCGCGGTCGCCGAACTCCGATTCCATTGACCAATCGCGGACGCGTTCGAAATGATCGACCTCGTCGAGGCCGTCGAGGATCGGCTGGCTTTCCGCTCTTTTGATCTTGTGCAGACAGGCGTAGTTCGAGCGGCCCTTCATGTACGCGGCGGTGAACTTCTTCGGCAGGATCTTTTGAAGGAACGGGATGTCCTTTTCCATCAATTGTTCCTGCAGGTTCTTCGTCCCGGTCGAGACGATGATCCGCTCGTTCTTTCCGAGCGCCGCCGCGATCGCCGGCACGAGGTACGCGAGAGTCTTTCCGGTACCGGTGCCGGCTTCGACGATCAGGTGACGGCGATCATTGAACGCTTGCGTCACGGCCTGCGCCATGCGTATCTGGCCTTCACGATATTCGTATTGCCGGTGATTCTTCGCGATCAGTCCATTTGTCCCGAAGATCTTCTCGATGAAGTCTGTATCCATTTGATTTCAGAGGTTTGGGCGCCGCGCGGGCGCAATTGACACGACCGGGCATTCCTGTGAACATGGTCGATGTTCCGACCGGCTCAGATTCGTTTCAACGTCGCGCGGGACGCCTCTAATCGTAGCAAAAAAAACAGCCACATTCATATTTGACCAAATGCAAAAAGGAGCTTCCTGAATGAATTCTGCTTTGACGAAGTACAGCCGTAATCCCATGGTTTTGACGGCCGTCATGATCGCCGCGGTATGCGTACTCGCCGCGATTCCCGCACAGATCGGGTCAGCCGCGTTGAAATCCGGGCCGGGACTGATCGAACGGACTGAAAGCCATGATCCGGCGATCGAAAATTACGACATCCGGACCGACAAGAGCGCGTCCGGCTCGATCATCGCGATGCGCGCCGGAGCAGGCCGCGATTCGGTGGCGATCGCCGATCTCCGTTCGGGATTCGTCGCCGGCGAAGAACGACTTCGCGCGCAGGTTCCGACGCTCAAAGTGGAATACAACGGCGATCTCCGGATTCCCGAGGTGATCGGCCCCGACGTCCGGATGGGACGCAATTTTCTCAGCGGCCCGAAAAGCGGAAAGCGCTCCGAGATCCTCCGTTCGTTCGCGAAGGAAAATGAGCAGCTCGTCGGCGTCAGCGATTCGCAGGCGGACCAACTGGTCGTCACGTCCGACTATGCGAATCCCGACGGAAATCTCGGATTCGCTCTGCTCGAGCAGCGGATCGGCGGCATTCCGGTTTTCCGCGGCGAGATCAAAGCCGGCTTCACGAAGTCCGGCGAGATCGTTCGCGTGATCAACAATCTCGCGCCCGCAATCGATTATCAGGCTGTTCCGAAAGCCTTCGGCGAGCCGCTCGACGCGGTCAGATCGGCGGCGGCATTCGTCAATCTCGATGCATCGAAACTCGATCTTCGGGTTGCCGCGACAAATTCACTGAAAACGTCATTCGGCGGCGGCGATTGGTCGACGACGGCCGAAAAGTTCTACTTCCCGACCGAGCCGGGAGTTGTCCGCGCCGCCTGGCGGGTCCTGATCTGGCAGCCGGTCAACGCGTACTACGTGATCGTCGACGCGGAAACCGGGAAGATGCTGTGGCGCAAGAACATCACCGAAGACCAGACGCAGTCGGCGACGTTCAACGTCTACACCAATCCGAACGCGATGATCAACGTCGCGGACAATCCGTTCCCGCTGACGCCCGGTCCGACCTCGCCGAACGGCCAGCAAGGCGCGGCGATCAGCCGGACACTGATCAACCGCATCGGCAACGAAGCGCCGTACGCGTTCAACAACAACGGCTGGATCACCGACGGCGGCAACGAAACCGACGGCAACGCCACCGAAGCCGGGCTCGACCGCGACACGACAAACGGCGTCGACGTTTCGAACGGTCGCGCGGTTGGGACGAACCGCGTATTCGATTATCCGGTGAATCCGCTGAACCCCAACACGAACACGGGCGACTCGCCGGTTCCCGCCGGCGAGATCGTGACGCCGTGCTCGTCGATCGTTCAGCCGCATGGCATGAACGATGCCCAGCGCGCCGCGGTGACGCAGCTTTTCTACATCAACAACTGGTATCACGACGAACTTTACCGGCTCGGCTTCACGGAACAGGCGTTCAATTTTCAGAACGACAACTTTGGCCGCGGCGGCGCGGGCGCGGACCGCGTCTCTGCCGAAGCCCAGGATTGCTCGGGAACGAACAACGCGAACTTCTCGACACCGGCGGACGGCGGTCGCGGTCGGATGCAGATGTATCTCTGGACCGGCCCGGCGCCCGACATCGACGGCGATTTCGATGCCGACGTGATCATTCACGAACACACTCACGGTCTTTCGAACCGGCTTCACGGCAACTCGAGCGGACTTTCGACGAACATGTCGCGCGGAATGGGCGAAGGCTGGTCGGACTTCTACGCCCACGCGCTGCTGTCCGAGCCGACCGATCCGATCAACGGTGTCTATACCGCCGGCGGTTATGACACGTATCTGATCCAGGCCGGCTTCACGAACAACTTCTATTACGGGATCCGCAGGTTCCCGAAGGCGGTCAAGGCGTTCACCGGCGGCGCGGGCAATCTGCCGCACAATCCGCTGACGTTCGCCGACACGGATTCGACGCAGATCAATCTGACCGACGGCGCGTTTCCGCGCGGACCGGTCGGATCGGGAACCGCCGATCAGGTCCATAATCTCGGCGAGATCTGGAGTTCGGCGCTGTGGGAGGTTCGCTGCAATTATGTCTCGCGGCTCGGCTGGGCGACGGGCAACCGCCGCGCGCTGCAGCATGTCACCGACGGCATGAAGCTCGCGCCGCTCGGACCGACGTTTCTTCAGGAACGCGATGCGATCCTCGCCGCCGCCAACGCAAGTTCGCTCGCCCCGGAAGCGGCGGCGGACGTCAGCGACGTCTGGGCCGGATTCGCGACCCGCGGAATGGGAGCCAGCGCCGTCGTCGTCAATCCCGGCACGGGAAGCGGCACGACGCGCGTCTCTGAAGCGTTCGATCTGCCGAATCTCGTCCAGTCTCCGACGCTGACGATCTCCGATGCGCCGGGCGACAACGACGGCTATCCCGAACCCGGCGAATCGGTCAACGTCACGATCCCGATCTCGAACAATACCGGGAACACGGCCAACAACGTCATGCTCCAGATCACCGGCGGCGGTTCCGCCGATTACGGAACGATCGGGAACGGCCAGACCGTCTCCCGGACGATCGCGATGGTCGTGCCCGCCGGAGCATCATGCGGAGCGCTTGTCGGGCTGACGTTCAACGTCACGAGCAGCCTCGGGCCCGTCGGTTTCAACCGCACGTACTCTGTCGGTGTCCCGGAAGTGACGCTCACCGAAACCTTCGACGGACCGTCGACGCCGAATCTCCCGGCAGGTTGGACGGCCGACGTCGTCCAGGGCGGCCCGAACTTCGTCGCCTCGACGGATTACGCTTTTTCCGCGCCGAATTCGGCGGCCGCGGCCGATCCCGAAACCGTCGGCGGCGGTTCGAATCTGACCTCGCCGTCGATCCCGATCACCGCTCCGGCATCGACCGTGTCGTTTCAGAATCGGTACGATACCGAACCCGGATGGGACGGCGGCGCGCTCGAGATCAGCATCGGCGGCGGCGTCTATCAAGACATCCTGACGGCCGGCGGATCGGTGATTGACAACGGCTACAACGGCATCCTCGGCAGCAACGGCGTCAACAATCCGCTCGCGGGACGGAATGCCTGGACCGGAAATTCGGGCGGGTTCATCAGCACGACCATGCGTCTGCCGGCGTCCGCGGCGGGACAGAACGTTCAGCTTCGCTGGCGAACGGGCGCCGACGACAACACGACCGGACAGGGCCCGTTCCCGGGCTGGTATATCGATGACGTCAAGGTCGTCGGCGGCTACACCTGCTCGATCGCGCCGACCGTGCGATCGCGGGCCGATTTTGACGGCGACGGCAAAACCGATGTTTCGGTCTTCCGCCCAAGCGAAGGAAACTGGTATCTCCTGCGCTCGACGGCCGGATTCCAATCGATCAACTTCGGCCTCGGTACGGACACGCTGACGCCGGCCGACTTCGACGGCGACGGCAAGGCGGACCTCGCGGTCTACCGGCCGGTAGCGGCGTCTGGAAATCCCGACCTGTGGATCTTCGAATCCGGAAGCTCGACGATCTCGACCCGCGAGTGGGGCACGACCGGCGACGTTCCGCAGATCGGCGATTACGACGGCGACGGGAAGGCGGACGCGGCGGTCTTCCGCCCGTCGACGAACACCTGGTTCGTTCTCTATTCGAGCGGCGGATCGTTCATCACCGGCTTTGGCGCCGCCGGCGACATCCCTGTCCGCGCCGATTACGACGGCGACGGACGGACCGACATCGCGATCTTCAGACC
>JAKOSS010000723.1 GCA_029777145.1 Acidobacteriota bacterium
ATCTCGATCGTCGGATATGTCGCCCGAATCCTTGAAAAGTACACGGCCGCGGATGTGCCTAACAATTGATCCGACGCCGTCACCTTCCACCATCAATCCGAAACAGATCATGGACTCTAACAAGGACATCGAAAATCAAGATCATAGTGTCGCCGAGGTCATCGACGACAGCGCGATTTCGATCGAGGATTTTATCCGGCAGCTCGAACTGCGCGAAAAGGACCTTGACATCACCTCGAACCTCGCAATCGAGGTCGATGACGCCGATTTTGACGACACCAATCCGCCGGAGTTCATTAAGCAGGAGTTCAACATCCCGACGATGACAAGCGAGCCGCTCCGGGCGCTGAACCTGATGCCGAACAACCTCTCGTATTCGGATCTCGAGGACCAGGTTCAGGAACTCAAACAGAAACTGGCTAAACTCGAAGAAGAGAAAACAGAGATGGCGCGGAATTTCCGACGCCGTCAGTTTGATTTTGACAACTACAAGAAACGCATCGAGCGCGAGCGCGGCGAATCGTTCCTGAATCAGCTATCGAACCTCGCCGGCCAAATGCTACCGGTTCTCGACAATCTCGACCGTGCGCTGGTGTTCGCGGAACAGCATACCGATGGCAAGTCCAGCGATTTTCATGAATTCTTCCGCGGGATCGTGCTCGTCAACCAGCAGCTCAACGAGGTCTTCGCTGAAATGGGCATCGTCCCGATCGCGTCTGTCGGCGAAGCGTTTGATCCGAATTTTCACGAGGCCGTCGCCGCGGAACAGCGGACTGACGTCGCTCCCAATACGATCATCTCCGAACTCCTTCGCGGATACCGAATCAACGACAAAATCATCCGCGCGGCCATGGTCCGCGTTGCCGTCGCGCCGCGCCAACCGGTGGGCGCCGTGACGACCGAAATTTCCGAACCTCCCGACATTACCGATTAGTCACCTTCCGCTCCCAGCACTTTCGAACCGTACAAAAGGACTCCATAACCGTATGAGTAAAGTAATTGGCATTGACCTTGGAACAACGAACTGCTGCGTTTCGGTTCTCGAAGGCGGAGCCGTCCAGATCATCCCCAACAAGGAAGGCGGACGGACCACGCCGTCGGTCGTCGGATTCACCGACAAGGGTGAGCGGCTCGTCGGCCAGATCGCCAAGCGTCAGGCCGTGACGAACCCGACGAACACGCTTTCGGCCGTCAAACGCCTGATCGGGCGTAAATTTGACTCGGCCGAAGTGCAGAAAATGCGCGAGACCGTTCCGTTCGAGATCGTCGAAGCGCCGAACGGCGACGCGCATATCCGCGTTCTCGACCGCGACTACTCGCCGCCGGAGATCTCCGCGATCGTGCTGCAGCGTCTCAAGCTCTCGGCCGAGGAGTTTCTCGGTGACAAGATTACCGAAGCGATCATTACGGTCCCGGCGTACTTCGACGACATGCAGCGGCAAGCCACCCGCGATGCCGGCAAGATCGCCGGACTCGAGATCGAACGCATCATCAACGAGCCGACGGCCGCCGCGCTCGCTTACGGTTTCGGCAAGAACAAGAACGAAAAGGTCGCGGTTTATGACCTTGGCGGCGGAACGTTCGATATCACGATCCTTGAGATCAACGACGGCGTCTTTGAAGTCCTTTCGACGTCCGGCAACACGTTCCTCGGCGGTGAAGACTTCGATCAGCGGATCATCAACTGGCTCGTCGATCTGTTCCGTGAGGAGAACCACATCGACCTCCGTGACGACCGTCTCGCCCTCCAGCGGCTCAAGGAAGCTGCGGAGCGCGCCAAGTGCGAACTTTCGACGGTCATTGAAACGACCGTCAATCTGCCGTTCATCGCGGCCGACGCGACCGGTCCGAAACATATCAACGCGGTCTTGACGCGTACCAAATTCGAGGATCTCGTCCGCGATCTCGTCGAATCGTCAGTGGAGCCGTGCCAAAAGGCCCTTTGGGACGCGAAACTGAAGCCGACCGACATCGACAAGGTCATTTTGGTCGGCGGGCAGACACGCTCACCGATCATCGCCTCGACCGTGACTGAGGTTTTCGGAAAAGAACCGTCAGCAGAGATCAATCCTGACGAAGTCGTTTCGATGGGAGCGGCGATCCAGGGCGGGGTCATGACCGGCGACATCAAGGACATTGTGCTCCTCGACGTCCTGCCGCTCTCGCTCGGTCTTGAAACGCGCGGCGGATTGTTCGTCAAGCTGATCGCGAAGAACTCGACGATCCCGCTCAAGAACACGATGACGTTCACGACCGTTGTCGACAACCAGCAATCGGTCGAGATCCATATTCTGCAAGGCGAACGCGAGATCTCGTCGGGCAACCGGAGTCTCGGCAAATTCGAGCTTGTCGGCATCCCGCCGTCGCCGCGCGGCGTGCCGCAGATCGACGTCTCGTTCGAGATCGACGCCAACGGCATCGTCAACGTTTCGGCGAAGGACAAGATGACGGGGCTCGAACAGGCAATGCAGATCACGCCTTCTTCGGGACTTTCACCCGACGAGATCGACCGTCTCATCATGGAAGCGGAAACGTCGGTCGAACGCGACAATGAGGCGAAAGCGCTGATCATGCTGCGGAACAAGCTCGACTCGCTCGTGCGCAACACGCGCAAAGCGATGTCGGAGTTCGGAAAAGGGCTCGAGCTTGAACAGCAGAAAGCAATCAACGGCTTGTTGGGCGAAGCCGAGGAGTTCGTGACCTCGGACGACCCGTTGCAACTCAAGGAAGCCACCGACAAGGCCGAAGAGGCGGCGAATCAACTGACCGCCGCGCTGATGGTGATGGCGTAACAGTAGACAATCGAATCAATGCGGAACCCCGCACGAAGTAGGAGAGATTGCGGAACCCCGCACGAAGTAAGGGGGTGTGCTCGCAGCGCGAGCAATCCTCGAGCAGTCGGATACCGCGGATCGATCGCATCCGCGATCGGGCCCCCTTACTGCGTGCGGGGCTCTGCATTGCTTGCCAAAGTCAACCGCGTTGTCGCAATATATCTTCATCACGTCAGTTCATTAGGTTGGGCTGACGTTTGTGTTTAGGGTACCGATGGCGAAACGAGATTATTACGAAGTATTGGG
>JAKOSS010000724.1 GCA_029777145.1 Acidobacteriota bacterium
AACGCGCGCCGTCCATGACGCAGGCGTCCATCTCATTCCGGCCTGCGTGCGTGAAGACCGATCCGCGCCCCGCGTTGAACAAAGGGAAGTCTTCGAGCGAGACGACCGCGGCCTCGACGGCCTCGATCGACGGTCCGCCGTCCGCCAGGATCTTCCAGCCGGCACCAAGCGCGGCTTCGAGCCCATGCCGGTATTCCTTTTCAAGCTCGGGTGTCATCTCCGATCTGAGAATCGTGCCCGCGCCGCCGTGTATTGCCAATGTTGGTTTCATAATTCTCAGGAAATCGCCCGCGGATGACCGAAGCTCGCATGATCTCCAAATCAACATTCTTGGAAGTCATCCCTTTCGCGCATTTCGCGTCTTTCGCGGGCAAAAAGTCATCCCTTTCGCGCGTTTCGCGTCCGAACTGCCTAAAGCCTCAACTTTCTCAATCTCAATGCGTTCGTGATCACGGAGACCGAACTGAACGTCATCGCCGCCGAGGCGATCATCGGCGAGAGCAATATCCCGAACAAAGGAAACAGCGCGCCGGCCGCGAGCGGCACTCCGAGCATATTGTAAACGAACGCGAAGAACAGATTCTGCCTGATGTTCCGCATCGTCGCGAGCGACAGGTTCCGTGCCCGCAGGATGCCGCCGAGATCGCCCTTGAGGAGCGTGATCCCGGCCGACTCGATCGCGACGTCCGTGCCGTGCGCAAAGGCAATCCCGACGTCCGACTGGGCCAGCGCCGGAGCGTCGTTGACGCCGTCGCCGGCGAATGCCACGCGCCGCCCGTTCGATTGCAACTCCTTGACCTTGCTTGCTTTGTCTGCCGGAAGCACGCCGGCGTAGTACTCCGTGATCCCCAACTCGTTTGCGACGTGCGCCGCGGCACGCTCGTTGTCGCCGGTCATCATCACGACCTCGACGCCGGTTTCGCGCAGTTCATTCAAGGCCCCGGCAGCAGAATCCTTGATCTTGTCCGCCAGAGCGATGATGCCCGCCGCGTCGCCGTCGACCGCGACCTCGACGATCGTGAATCCTTTTGAAGCCAGTCGTTTGGCGTCATCCGAATCGCCGCTCGCCGCGGTGATCGAAACGGACTTGCCGTCGACCTTTCCGGAGACTCCGACTCCGGTCGTTGACTTGAAGTCCGAAACTTCACCCGACGATGTTCCCGAGGCGGCCTCGACGATCGCCGTCGCGATCGGATGAGTGCTGTGTTTTTCGAGCGCGGCCGCGATCGAGAGCACCGCGTCGCGATCACGATCGCCAAAGGCGACGACCTCGACGACCTCGGGTTTTCCTTCGGTCAGCGTGCCCGTCTTGTCGACGACGAGAGTGTCGATCTTTTCGAGGGTTTCGAGCGCGTCGGCACGCTTGATCAGAACTCCGCTCTTTGCGCCGCGTCCCGTCCCGACCATGATCGACATCGGCGTCGCGAGACCGAGCGCGCACGGGCACGCGATGATGAGGACCGAAACCGCGGCGACGAATGCCGAGGCGAGGCTGCCGAGAAGCATCCAGACGACGAATGCGAGCAGTGCCGAGATGACGACTGCCGGAACGAAATATCCCGAAACGACGTCCGCGAGACGCTGGATCGGGGCGCGCGAACGCTGTGCTTCGCCGACCATTCTGACGATGTTTGCGAGCAATGTTTCGCCGCCGACCTTTTCCGCGCGCATGACAAACGCGCGGTCGCCGTTGATCGTGCCGCCGATCACTTTGTCGCCGGCCGTTTTCTCGGCAGGGATCGGCTCGCCGGTAACCATCGATTCATCGACGAATGTTTCGCCGTCGACGATCACGCCGTCGGTCGGGATGCGTTCGTCGGCGCGGACGCGGAGGTGCGCGCCGATCTGCAGGTCGCCGATCGGAACGCGCTCTTCGGTGCCGTCTTCGAAGACGACGGTCGCGTCCTTCGGCGTCATTCCGAGCAGTTCCCTGAGTGCGGTCGACGTCTTTGCGCGCGCCTTCAGCTCGAGCACCTGGCCGAGCAGGACTAATGTCGTAATGACGGCTGCCGATTCGAAATAGACAGGCACGGAATGCGTGTGCATGTCGTGCATCGTCGCCGGAAAGATGCCCGGGGCGACCAGTGCGGCGAGACTGAACAGATACGCCGCGCCGGTGCCGAGCGCGATCAGCGTGAACATGTTCGGACTCATGTTCTTTACCGAATTGAGTGCGCGTTCGTAGAAAGGGAAGCCGCACCAAAGCACGACCGGCGTCGCGAGAACGAATTGGATCCAGACCGAAAGTTGAGGTCCGATCAGCGAATCGAATCCGGCCAGCATTCCGCCCATCGCGAGAATGAAGACCGGCACGGTGAGGATCGCGGCGATCACGAAACGCCGTTTCATGTCGAGATATTCCGGGTCGGGTTTGTCGTCGAGCGAGACCGTTTTCGGTTCGAGCGCCATTCCGCAGATCGGGCAGATGCCGGGGCCGATTTGGGCGATCTCGGGATCCATCGGGCAGGTGTATTCGACCTCGTCCGAGCCGGTCATCGGTTCCGGCGCGGAGTCCTCTTCGAGAAACTTTGCCGGGTTCTGCCGAAACTTGTTGAGGCACGAAACGTTGCAGAAATAGTATGTCGTGCCCTCGTGAGCAAACTTCGCGGCCGCCGTTTCGGGGCGCACGATCATTTTGCAGACCGGATCGGTCTCGGTCCGAAAATCCTCTTCCTTAGGTTTCTTGCGTCCGAGCTGGACCATCGGCGCGGCCGGCGCGGCGAATTGTGCGGTGAACTTTTCGTAACAGCCCTTCGAGCAAAAGTAGGTGGTCTTGCCGCCGAATTCGAATTTCGCGGCCGCCTTCTCGGGCGTGACCGTCATTCCGCAGATCGGATCGATGAAGGTTTCAGTATCCATGTGTTTGTTCGCGAAGCGCCAACCGCTCGGCGGCGACGTTCTCTTCGAGCATCCGGCGGAATCTGATGACGTAGCGGTCGTCAGGAAAGGCCCTGAGCGGAACGAGAGTTCCGCGTCCGCGGATCATGAGCGAGAATCCTTCGGGCAGTTCTTCGACCGAGCTTACCGAATTCCATGAAGTGTACGCATGGTCGTCGCGCAGGCTTGACTCGAAACCCGCCGCGCCGTTGACGAACTTCATCCTGATGACGCCGCCGTTCGTCCACAGTTCCTCGTAGGCGGCGGTGGCCGCCGACATATAAGACTTGTACATCGTCCAGAGCGTCAGCAGCGGGACGAGCACGGCGACGATCGCGATGCTTGCGAACACATAGGCGAAGTCCTTGAGGATGGTCATGACCATGAGCGAAAAACCGCAGAGCGTCACCCAAAAGGCGAGAAACCGTCCGAGTCCCTTTTTGATCTGGCGCAGGTAATCGCGCCGGATCTCGTCACGGCTGAGGAGAAATTCAAGTTCGATGCTCTCGATTTCCATATGTGCAATGTTATCAGTTTGGAGTTGCGCGTTCACGCGGGGCGTGAGCAGGGGGCAGTGGTCAGTGAGCAGTGAGCAGTAATCGGTGAGCAGTGAGCAGTGGTCAGTGGTCGGTGGTCAGTGGTCGGTGGTCAGAGTTTGGAGTTCCGCGTTTACGCGGCCGGCGACGGTGAGCAGTGAGCAGTGAGCGGTGAGCGGTGAGCGGTGAGCGGTGAGCAGTGGTCGGTGGTCAGTGAGCCGTGACCAGTGGTCAGTGGCCGGTGGTCAGTGGCCGGTGGTCAGAGTTTGGAGTTCCGCGTTTACGCGGCCGGCGACAATCGCAAATCGCAAATCGAAAATTGCAAATCGAGGAGCTGTCAGAACCGGGAGCGGCAGCGACCGGGTGTGCGGTAGCGTCCGACCAATCGCAAATCGAGCAGCTGTCAGAACCGGGAGCGGCAGCGACCGGGTAAATAGCCAGTGGACAAAAAACTATCGGCCGTGGACAAAAAACCATCGCGCGTGGACAAAAAACCATCGCACGTGGACAAAAAACTATCGCGTGTGGACAAAAAACTACCGCGCGTGGACAAAAAACTATCGCGTGTGGACAAAAGTTTATCGCGCGTGGACAAAAAACTATCGCGCGTGGACAAAAAACTATCGCGCGTGGACAAAAAACTATCGCGCGTGGACAAAAAACTATCGCGCGTGGACAAAAAACCACCGCGCGTGGACAAAAAACTATCGGCCGTGGACAAAAAACTATCGCGTGTGGACAAAAAACCATCGCGTGTGGACAAAAAACTATCGGCCGTGGACAAAAAACTATCGCGCGTGAACAAAAAACTACCGCGCGTGGACAAAAAACTATCGGCCGTGGACAAAAAACTATCGCGCGTGGACAAAAAACTATCGGCCGTGGACAAAAAACTATCGCGTGTGGCACTTTCACGGCCCCTCGTTGCAAAACAAGCATTTGGAGGTCAATCCCATTTACGATTTGCGATTGGCCGTGTGTTCTTTGGTTACATTTGCCGGTCGCTACCGCTCCCGGTTCTGACAGCTGACCACTCGCACACCCGGTCGCGACCGCTCCCGGTTCTGACAGCTGACCACTGACCACCGACCACCGACCACCGACCACTGCCCACGCCGTGTGAGATTTCGGCGCGAAAAGGCATATAACTTTGAGGATCGGAAAATTTCTTGTAACAAATTGACTGCCCGTGCTATAACTCCCGTGTCAGTCAACAACTTAGCCCGATGAACCACTCCCAATCATCATTCCAGGACGCATTCCAGGACGCATCGCGAGATGCTTTGCAGGACGCATTGCAGAAACGCGCACGAAGTAAGCGTGCCCGCCCGCGGGAGCGGCGCATTTAGCCGCGGATCAACGCGGAAACACGCGGATCAGCAATCACAAAGGACGAATGACAACTGACCAATGACAACCAACCAATGACAACTGACGAATGACAACTGACCAATGACTACTGACGAATGACGACATTGCAGAACCCCGCGCGAAGCAAGGGGGCCCGCCCGCGGGAGCGGGCGCATTTAGCCGCGGATCAACGCGGAAACACGCGGATCGGCAATGACCAAGGACAAATGACGAGTGACAACTGACGAATGACGAATGACAAATGACCCAGCAAGAAAAGAGAGCAAATAAGACCACTTTCGCGTCTTTTCGCGTGATTCGCGGGCAAATGAATGGCACTAGAAGGGTTTGCTGACGCAAATTAAACGCGGGCGGAACTTATCGGTATACTGACTGGCGATGGCAAGAACCGGCACGAAAAAGAAATCGGAAGCGAACCTCGGCTTTGAGGCCAAACTCTGGCAGGCCGCCGACAAGCTGCGCAACAACATGGACGCGGCTGAGTACAAGCACGTCGTCCTCGGCCTGATATTTCTGAAATATATCTCGGACACGTTCGAAGAGCACCGCGCGAAACTCATCAAAGGCGAGGGCGAATATGCCGGCGCCGACCCC
>JAKOSS010000725.1 GCA_029777145.1 Acidobacteriota bacterium
CGCGAGGTTTCGCCGCTGACCTATGTCCGCGCGGGGCTCCCGCCGATCATGACGATCCACGGCGACAAGGACGACGTCGTCCCGTACACGCAGGCGACGCGGCTGCAAGAGGCGCTCGACAAGGTCAAGAGCCCGAATCGTCTGTACACCGTCAAAGGCGGTGGCCATGGGCAGTTCGAACAGAAGGACTACGTCGGCGCGTTCGCCGAGATCTGGGACTTTCTGAAGGAAAACAAGATCACTCAATGAAGATCACCGACATCAGGGCAACAACGGTCACGGTTCCGCTCGAAGCTCCTCTGCGGCACGCCGCCGGATGCCATTGGGGGCGTTTTGTGCGGACGATCGTCGAGGTCGAGACGGACGAAGGTCTGATCGGACTCGGCGAAATGGGCGGCGGCGGAGAATCCGCCGAGTCTGCGTTCCGGGCGATGAAGAGTTATCTCGTCGGACACGATCCGGCAAGACTTGAGGAAATGCGTTTCAAGATCGCCAATCCGACCGCTTCGCTCTACAACAACCGCACGCAGATCCTCGCCGCGCTCGAGTTTGCCTGTCTCGATATCCTCGGCCAGAAATGGAACGTTCCGGTTTGCGACATTCTCGGCGGACGGCTTCAGGACGAGGTTCCGTTCGCTTCGTATCTCTTCTTCCGTTACGCGAATCCGAAGACCGGCGACGGCGAAGTGCGAACGATCGATCAACTCGTCGATCACGCCCGCAAACTAAAGCAAACGCACGGATTTACGTCGCACAAGCTGAAGGGCGGAGTGTTCCGTCCGGAGTACGAGCTTGAATGCTACCAGGCTCTCGCAGATGAGCTCGGGAGCGGACCGATGGCGGGCGATTCATTCCGGTTCGACCCGAACGCGTCGTGGTCGGTCGAACAGGCGATCTGGTTCGGACAGCAGATCGAGGACATCCGGAACGACTATTTCGAGGATCCGTGTTTCGGGCTCCACGCGATGCGCCGGACGCGTGAGAAAGTGCGAATGCCGCTGGCGACGAACACCGTCGTCGTCAATTTCGAACAGCTCGCGGCGAACGTTCTCGATACGGCCGTCGACGTGATCCTGCTCGACACGACCTTTTGGGGCGGGATCCGGCCGTGCGTCAAGGCGGCTCAGGTTTGCGAGACGTTCCAGCTCGGCGTCGCGGTCCATTCGTCGGGCGAGTTGGGAATCCAACTGGCGACGATGCTCCATCTCGGCGCCGTCATTCCGAACCTGACGTTCGCCGCGGACGCCCACTATCATCACGTGACCGACGACGTGATCGAGGGCGGGAAATTCGAGTACCGGAACGGCCGCATCAGGGTGCCGGACGGGCCGGGCCTCGGAGTGAGGCTTTATCGCGACAAACTGGCCGAATACGCCGAACTCTATCGCGAACTCGGCGGATACAGCTACGACAAGGACCCGCTCCGCCCTGATTGGTCGCCGATCGTTCCGAACACCCGCTGGGCCGACGAGAACGACGGCCGAATACCCGAGATTTAATCAAGAAATGAAATTCAAAATCGCAAGAATCTTTGTCGCGCTGGCGTTGCTCGCGCTCGGTGCGCAGGTCGCCTTTCCGCAATGCGCGATCAAGGCCGGAAAGGGAAGGAGCGCGGCCGACTGGGACGCGACGTTCACCCAGAACGGACCGGGAACGGGGCTCGAACCGGCAGACGGCCCGGGCTGGACCGGTGCGGACAGCACGATCTCGATCGAACTTCCGAACGGTGATTCGGCGTTCTTTTTCTCCGACTCGTTCATCGCCGAATCACCCGCAAAACCAGGAGACGGAAGGGTTTACGTCAACGAGAACGGACTTCGGCTACGGCATCCGAATTGTCTTCCGCCGGTCTGCGGGCCGGAGCCGGAACATATTCACTACGTTTACAACAGCATCGTTGTGAGATCGAAGGACGGCAAGACGCTGCGGACGCTCGTCGGTGAGAAGGACCGTAACGGCTACTCGACCGCGTACTTCAAGCCGCAGAATCCGAAGAATCTGTTCTGGCTCGGAGATCCGCAGATCGTCGACGTCGAAGGTAAGAAAAAGATCTGGATCTTTCTCAACGAATGGAACGTCGCGCGCCCGTTCGACAAGAGTTTTTGGATCGACTTTCAGGGACAGTCGATCGCGCAGCTCGACGCCGATACGCTCGCGATCGAGAAGATCGTGCCGCTCAAGAACGCGGCCGATCAGGGAGTTTGGGGCATCGCCGTCTGGCTCGATCCGAACACCGGTGAGTTCTACATTTACGGGATGAAGAACGAGGGCGAGATCAAACGCGCCAACGGCGCCGGACTGAGCATCGTCGATCGTTACAAAAAGCTCTATATCGCGAAGACCGACGCGTCGAAGGGACTCGAGTCGGTCGCCGACCTTCGCAATTGGCGGGGCTGGGACGGCCGTCAGTGGTCGAAGGATCTACGGAAGCGGGCATCGTTGATCCCCGAAAAGGACTCGATCAGCGACGAACTCAGCGTGAAGCGGCTGAACATCTCGGGAAGGCCCGTTTTCGTGGTCGTAACGTTCGACACCGCAGTCGGTTACACGGATTGGCGTGACCTTTATCTATATTCCGCCTGCGAGCCTCAGGGACCGTTCATAAACAAGGAATTCGTTTACCGGACGCCGACCGCGGGCCAAACGAAACTCGCCGGGATGACCGAATCGCAGAGCCTGAAGAGCGGTCTGAGCGTTTACAATCCGCATCTTCATCCCCAGTTCACGGAGAACGGCGAAGTTCTCATTTCGTACAACAGCAATCTGCCGTTCGGGGCGAAGCCGGGGGACTCGATCTATGCCGACTTTTACAAACCGCGTTTCGTCCGCGTGCCGATCGAGGGGTTGAAATAAATGAAATTCGTTGCGTTCAGAGGCGCGAACGACGGAAATGATCTTCGCGTCGGGGCGATCGCGTCCGAAGACGGCCTCTACGATCTGACGTCACTCATCTCGGATCGTCCGCTGTCTGCATCCGAGGTGAATCGGTGCTTCGATCCTGAATCCGGCTTCAGCGAAGGTGCGCGATCGATGATCGCGAACGGTACGGCACCGATGATCCGCCGCGGTTCGGTCGAGATTTGCCCGCCGGTTCCGCGTCCCGGAAAGATCATGTGCATCGGCCTCAACTACCGCGATCACGCGATGGAAAGCGGGATGGCATTGCCGGAATCGCCGATCATGTTCTCGAAATTCTCGAGTTGCGCGATCGGGCCCGGCGAGGCGATCGTGACGCCGTCGGGAAGCTCGAAGGTCGATTTCGAGGCGGAACTTGCGGTTGTCATCGGCAAACGCGCGAAGAACGTCGTGGGCGCCAACGCAATCGAGCACGTGTTCGGCTACATGAATTTCAACGACGTCTCGGCGCGCGACTTCCAATTCGCGGACGGTCAGTGGGCGCGCGGAAAATCGTGCGACACGTTCGCGCCGATGGGTGAATTCATCGCGACCGCCGACGAGATCGCCGATCCGCATTCGCTGCGGATCAGGTTCAGGCTCAACGGCGAGACGCTGCAGGACTCGAACACGGATCAACTGATCTTCCGAATACCGCAATTGATCGAGTTCCTTTCGGCGTCGGTGACGCTCGAGCCCGGCGACATCATCGCGACAGGCACGCCGCCGGGAGTCGGATTTGCCCGAAATCCGCCGGTTTTCATGAAGGCCGGCGATGTCGCGGAGGTTGAGATCGAAGGTCTTGGTGTGTTGAGAAATCCCGTCTCGGCGGGTTGAGAATATGTTTGATTTGACAGGCAAAACCGCTCTTGTCACGGGGTCGGCGTCGGGTATCGGCGAGGCGATCGCGCGGGCAATGTCCGCATCCGGCGCATTCGTTTTCGTCGCCGATGTCAACGATTCGGACGGACGACGCGTCGCGGACGACGTCGGCGGAGAGTTCGTCCGCCTCGACGTCTCCGATGCATCCGCTTGCGGACGCGTCGCTGAAAGGGCTCTCGGCGAGCGGGGAAGGCTCGATATTCTGGTCAACAACGCGGGCGTCGGACATGTCGGGACGATCCTCGAGACGGCCGAGAGCGATCTCGAACGGCTTTTCGCGATCAACGTCCGCGGGATGTTCTCGCTGACGAAGTCATTCCTGCCGTCGATGATCGCGGCGGGCGGCGGCGCAATCGTCAACGTCGCTTCGATCGGCGGCGTCGTCGCGATCAAGGACCGACTCGCGTACTGCACGACGAAGTTCGCGGTCGTCGGCTTCACGAAATGCCTCGCGCTTGATCACGCGAAGCAGGGAATCCGCGCCAATGCGGTGTGTCCGGGACGCGTCGAAACGGCGCTCGTCTCGAAATTGATCTCAGATTACCCTGATCCGCAGGCGGCGTACGATCAGATGGCGGCGACGCAGGCCGTCGGCCGGATGGGAAAGCCGGAAGAGATCGCTTCGGCCGTTCTCTATTTGGCGAGCGACGAGGCGGCGTTCGTGACCGGAACCGCCTTTGAAGTTGACGGCGGATTCTCGGTGGGAAAATAAACTCCATCCCGAAAAATCAAAAACGGCTGCCGATCACGACAGCCGCTTCTTCCAAAATGGTCGGGGCGAGATGATTTGAACATCCGACCTCACGGTCCCGAACCGTGCGCTCTACCAGGCTGAGCCACGCCCCGCTAAATCAAGTTCTAGATTCTAAGCTACGGAACCGTCGAAGTCAACCGCTATCGGGTCGGAACGACGACTGGCGACGCTCCTAAATACGTCACGTCCGTACGAGTTACGCGATCACGCGTGACCGGCTGTTTTCGCGTGGTTTGATCCGGTTCAATTTTCCTGAACTTCCTGTTTCGGCTTCGAGAACCGGTGTTTCAGGTACTCGATCATCGGCGGCAAGAGCGAGATGAACACGACGACGATGACGACCTTCTCGATGTGCTGCTCAAGTTTGATGCCGAATGCGTTCTCGATCGCCGTTCCAAGGAAGTATCCCGCCAGGACCATGCTCAGGATCCACAGCAACCCTCCCAACACGCTATAAAAAACGAACGTCGCGTAGCGCATTTCCGCGGCTCCGATGACGAGCGGCGCAAACGTCCGGACGATCGGAACGAAACGCGCCAGCAGCACCGTTTTCGGACCGTATTTTTCAAAAAAGGCATGCGCCTTTTCGACCCGCGACGGCTTGAAGATCCGCGAATTCTCGCGGTTGAAAAGCCGTTTACCCATGATCCGCCCGGTCCAGTATCCGGTCGAATCGCCGATCACGGATCCGAGGAAGAACGAAACGAGAACCAGGATGACATTGAGTTTCTCAGGGTAGGTCCGCGCGAAGAGTCCCGTCACGACGAGCAGCGAGTCGCCCGGAAGAAAGAACCCGACAGCCAGTCCGGTTTCGGCGAACACGATGAAAAAGAGTGCGAAATACGTGTAAATGCCGAAAAGATCGAGAAGCGTGTTGATCAGCTGGTTCGGATCGAGAAACCAGAACGTCCGCTTGAGATCCTCGAAAACCCCGAAAATGAACGCGAGCACAATCATAATTATTAACTACTTCCAACCGTGCGCGCCGATCAGCGGCACGAACGAACACGGACCGAAATCCTCGTTTACAAATCTGTTCGGAGTACGTGTCACGCGGATCAGCGACTGACTTTTCTGGTCGTTTCCGATCGGTATGACGAGCTTTCCTCCGACTTTGAGCTGTTCCAGAAGCGGTCGCGGAACTTCCGGTCCGCCCGCGGCGACGAGTATCGCGTCGAACGGCGCATAAACTTCCCAACCGGTCGTGCCATCGGCACAGTTGAACGATACGTTGCCGATCCCGAGCGCTCGAAGGCGCTCCTTGGCCTCTGCGGCAAGCGCCGGTATGCGCTCGATCGCGAAGACGCTCGCGGCGAGTTTCGCGAGAACCGCCGACTGATAGCC
>JAKOSS010000073.1 GCA_029777145.1 Acidobacteriota bacterium
CTTGCCGTCGCGATAATAAAAGAACGCGACCGCGGGGATCCGCGATCGCGCATCGGACATCTCGGGACGATTGTAGCGGGGCGAAAAGACGAAATTGTCGAGAAATATGATGACGACGGCATCGCGGCCGTCGTCGCTCAGCGCGTCAAAATACCACCACTCATACGCTCTTGCGTCGTCATTCGGGTGCCAGACGTCGTCTGCGATACTCGACGAGAACCGGAAGTTGCTGATCGCGGGAATTTCGTCGGTCTTCATTCTGCGCCGGGAACTAATTCAGGTCTTTCAACGGTTTCGAAAACGCGCCGGAGATCGCCGCCGCGAGGCCCTTGTCGTCCTTGTAACGGAATTTGTAGAGCTGCGTCAGGCGCTCGCGCCAACCGTTCGAGGCCGCATCGGTCTTGCCATCGACGAGTTTTACGACCCGCGCCCAGGCGTCGATGATCCGGTCGAGCGTGTCGTCGATAACCGCCTGATCGGCCTTCATTTCGGCGTCTTCGGTACGTTTCGCGCCGTGCTTGAGCTTGTAATCCTCGACCTGTTTTTCGTATTTCTGTTCATAGTACGTCGCGACAACGACATACGGGTAAGTGTCGTCCTTGATCTGCGATGTCTCCGCGACCGCCTTTACCAGATGCGATGCCGCCTCTTTGAGATCGAAATCGACCGTGAAGGCGCCGATAATGTAATGCATCCAAGCGGTCGCCTCGGCCTGATCCTTGAACGGGTTGAAACTCTTCGGGAGTTTTCCGGCGCCGAACAGCTCGAGCGTTTTCTGCGCGTAGGTGATCGATTTCGACGTATATCCCTTGTCCTGTTTCTGCGAGAACGCCTGGAAGCCGCCGTAGGCGAGCATCATCGGAACGGAGGAGTTCTCCGGCTCTTCCGTCAGGATGTCCTCGCCGTATTCGATCGCGTCGTCCATCTTGCCGGCGGCCACCGAGTCCTGGAAGGCCGCAACCCGGTAATTGGTCGCGAAATCACGGATCTTCTTTACCTTGTCGTCGGTATCCTTTCCGAATTTCGCCAGAAAATCCTTGCTTTGTTCGTATGCCTTGGCCTTGTCCTCTTCTTTTTTCGTGTTCGTAAGTTTCGCGATCTGGTTGAACCATTCGTCCTTTGACAGTTCCTTTTGCGCGACTGCCGTAACCGCGAAAACCATCGCCAGAACCGCCGCGACGACGAAGCCCGAAGTGTATTTCATTGCTTAAGTGATCTCTCCTGGATAGATTGAATAAGTCAGGAATATAGCAGAGCGTCGGCGTTTCTCAAAACTGTTCAACGGCGGTGCCGGCGGCCGAAAATTGATGGCAAACTTTTGTTCCGAGTAGGAATCAATTGTACCGAACGGGCGCAACGTCCGAAGTCAACTGAGTTTAACTGCGAGGAACAAAATTAGAAGAAATGAAAAAATTCCTGATTGTCGGATTTTTGCTGGTTGTCGGGCTGCTGACGGTCGCGTGCCCCGACCGCAAGAGCATCGCGGATATCGAGGCTAACCCTTCGAAATACCAGAACAAAGAAGTCGTCGTCGCCGGCGTCGTGCGTGACGCGTACGGGATCAACATTCCGTTCTCGAAGGTTCGCGGCGGAGTTTACAAGATCGATGACGGGACCGGCTCGATCTGGGTCTTTACGGAAAAGGGAGTGCCGTCGAAAGGCACCGAGGTCGGCGTCAAAGGCAAGCTCCAGAGCGGAATGAACTGGAACGGAAAGAACTACGGGCTCGGGATCATGGAATCCGACCGGAAATTCAGGACGAAGTAAGACGCGGCCACCGGTGACAGATCGCGGGACAGCGGGTTAGAATCCTGCTGTCCCTTTTTATATGCGTGATCTGATCGAAATCCTTGAGAAGCGTTTTGCCGGCCTCGACGCGGCGCAGCGAAGCATATTGGGCGCCGTTCCGGCGGAACGCCTCTACTGGCAGCCGCGTGAGTCGGAGGCGCTTTTTCCGGTCAATTCGGTCGGCGAGTTCGTTCTGCGTTCGGCGGCCGCGGTCGAATCCACATTCGGCGGCATTACGACGCGGCTTTGGGATGATCCGTTCGAGTGGACGCTCCCCGAGGCGCTCCCGACGCCCGCCGCGGTGCTCGGATACCTCGACGAGGTCGCCGTCGCGAGGACCAACGGTTTCGCGTTCTTTACGGACGACGCGGATCTCGCGCGATCGATCCCGGCGCCGGAGAAACTCAAGCCGCTGTCGGAGATCCTGATCGACTCTCTGCTTCGCGCCGAACACTTCCTCGGACGCGCCTTCGGCGTCCTCGGGACGATTCCCGACGTCAAAATCCCGCGCCGGTAAATCTTTGCGCTCGGAACTTTTTCGTGCAAGAATGCGTTAAGTCCGGCGGCAGAATAGTCGTTTCAGGATCCTGGAGAACCCAATGCATTGTCCACGTTGCGGCCAGCAACAGATTTCGGAAGATACCCGTTTTTGCTCGCGGTGCGGGATGCCGCTCGATATCGTCGCGCAGGTCGTCGCGAACAACGGTTCGCTGCCGTTCCTTCAGGAGCTCCTTTCGAAGGAAGGTTGGTTCACGCGCAAGAACGGCATGAAGTTATCGGCGATCTGGTTCGTGCTGGTCGTCATGATCTTCGTCCCCTTGGCCGGGATCAGCAACGCGCCCGACGAGGTCATGGGCTCGCTTGCGGTGATCGGGTTTTTCGGCGCCTTTCTGATGTTTTTGATCTCGTGGCTGTTTCTGCCCTCGACCCCGAAGGGCGTCGGCGGATTCGCGGCGCAACAGAACGCCGCGATGCCGGCGCAGTTCGTCGGTTCGCAACGCCCGCAGGGCGCATTGCCGCCGCAGCAGTCGATTCCCGTCGACGCCTACACGGCTCCCGGACCGGGAAGCTGGCGCGACACGAACGATCTCCAGCCGCACAGCGTGACCGAAGGAACGACAAAGATCTTCAAGGAACAAAAATAATAAGATCCGCCCGAATAATTTATGTTTTGCCCAGTTTGCGGAAAGCAGCAGGTTAGCAATCAGACCCGATTCTGTTCGGGATGCGGGTTCCCGTTGACGGGCGTTTCAGAGGTCATCGCGGCCGGCGGCGCGTCGCTCGTTCAGGCGTCGGCGGCCGGGCATCAGGCCGACTCACCGCGGAAACGCGGCGTCAAACAGGGCGCGATGGTGATGCTTGTCGGGTGTTTCCTGGTGGTTCCGCTGGTGGCGATCCTTTCGGCGGCGATCCATATCACGCCGATCTTTGTGCCGATCTTTGCGATCCTCGGCTTCATGGGCGGATTGATGAGGATCGTCTATGCGCTGATGTTCCAGTCCGGACAGGCGCCGATCGCGATCGAGGCAGGCGATCCGAATCTCGTGCAGCTCAATCCCGGCGCGCAGCGCGGACTGCCGCCGCAGACGTCGTATCCGGTCTCCGACCTGAGCATGCCGGTGGCGGGCAGGTGGCGCGATTCCGCCGACCTGACGCCCGGAAGCGTCACCGACAGCACGACAAAACTTCTTGAGAAAAAGGAAGAAGGTCAGTAACCGACGGCCTCGCCGTCGCTCCGCGAATCGATCGCTCCCAAACGACTCCCGTCACTGTCGATCATGATCCCCGTCGCCGAGGCGATATTCGACGGCCTCGCAGCCATCGTGTGTCCCAGCGTTCGCAGCACGGCGAGCGTATCGGGCGACATTCCGAACGGCTCGTAAAGGATCTCGTCCGGATACCATTGATGGTGGATCCGCGGCGCGTCGATCGCCGCCTGGATGTCCATGCCGTAATCGATCACGTTCATCACGCTTTCGGTCACCGCCGAAATGATCCGCGGACCGCCGCGCGCGCCGAGCGCGAACCAGAGCGTTCCGTCCTTTTTCAGCACGATCGTCGGCGTCATCGATGAAAGCGGTCTCTTCTTCGCCTGAACCGCATTGCGCTCGCCCTGGATCAGCCCGAACATGTTGGCCTTGCCCGGCCGCGCCGCGAAATCGTCCATTTCATCGTTCATCAGCACGCCCGTGCCTTTGATCGTCACCGCGGAACCGTAAAGATTGTTGATCGTGTAGGTGTTCGTGACGACGTTTCCGGCGGCGTCGACGACCGTGAAATGTGTTGTGTCCATGCCTTCACGGATGAGGACCTCGCCCGATCCGACCTCCGAACTCTTCGAGGCCTGAGTCATGTTGATCGACGCGGATCGCTCGTTCGCGTATTTCTTGTCGATGAGCTTCGCAGTCGGAACGTCGGCGAAATCGGGATCACCCATGAGATCCGCGCGATCGGCGAACGCGCGCCGCATCGCCTCGGCGACGAGGTGATATTTCTGCGCCGAGTTGTAACCCATCTTCGTCAGGTCGAACCGTTCGAGCATGTTGAGGACCTCGAGCATGACGATTCCGCCCGAACTCGGCGGAGGCATCGAGATGACCTCGTAACCGCGGTACGAACCGCGCAGTGCCGTCCGTTCGACGGCGCGGTAATTCTTGAGATCGTCGAGCGTCATCAGACCGTTGTGCGCCTTCATGTCCGCCGCGATCAGCTGCGCCGTTTTTCCGGTGTAGAACTCATTGGCGCCGAATCGCTGCATCCGCGCCAGCGTCTGCGCGAGGTCCGGTTGGCGGAGAACGTCGCCTTCTTCAAAGTGCTTTCCGTTGTTCAAGAAGATCCGCCGGCTGTCCTCGTAGTCCTTCAGATTGCCATCGTAGCTCTTGAACAGATCGGCGAGCCGCTTGCTGAGAGGGAAGCCGTTTTGCGCGAGAAGCCTTGCCGGCTCGACCAGTTCGCGCCATGTCAGCTTTTTCGACCCGTATTTCGTGAAAGCCATATCGAGCCCGGCCGGCGTTCCCGGAACGCCCGACGCCCGATAGCCGATCTCGGATCCGCCCTCGCCGCGAATGAGTTTGCCTTCGGAATCGACGAAAATATCGCGTCCCGCCGCGGCCGGAGCCATTTCGCGATAATCGATCGCGTGCGTCGTGCCGTCCTTGAAGCGGATCAGCATGAAGCCGCCGCCGCCGAGATTTCCGGCTTCCGGATAAACGACCGCGAGCGCCAGCGCGACTCCGATCGCGGCGTCGACCGCGTTTCCGCCGCGCTTCATGATCTGCACGCCGACTTTCGACGCGAGTTCATGCTGCGACGCGACCATCGCATTTTTGGCCCGCACCGGATCGCGGAACGCGGCGTGCGCGTCACGGCCGGCGACGAGCAGGTTCACGGTAACGATCGCGGCGATCAGGAGGGCCGCAGGCGCTTTGCGGCAAAAGTTTCGAACGGATTCTGTCAACATGTTGGTAATACCTTAAGTGAATTCGACGGGACTTTCAAAAAGTTCGGAATCTGAATTCGCCCGCCTATTCGGCGTTTAGTACCGGAACAAATTTGTTGATAATAATAGGTGAAAAGGGTAAATTCTATAAGCGCTTAGACAATTTGAATCCGCGGACCCCCTTCAATTTCCCTGACGGAAGTTCGCGAAATCAGGGATCAATATGAAACGAAGTATCGCATTTCTTCTTGTGGCCTCGCTCGTGTTCGCGTTGGCCGTACCCGGTTTTTCGCAGAAGTCGTCGAGGTCTGCCGAACGGCCGCCGGTGTCCGGATCGGAAACCGGGGTTGAGGCCACCGCCATATCCGACGGCAACGGGGCTCTCATCAGGTGGTCGACGAGCGGCGAACGGAACGTCATCGGATTCCATGTCTACCGGGCAGGGAAGAGCGGGTCGGACGTGCCCGTTTCCGGGCTGATCCCCGGCGGTTATCTGCGTTCGCGCCTCGCGGATGGCTTCAACGGCGATTACGTTTACTTCGATCCCGCCGGGCGTGATTCCGACACGTATGTCATTCAATCGCTTGAAGTTGGCGGAAAACAGCGGAACGTCGCCTCGGCCGAGGTCGTCGCCGTGCCCGATCTGCAACGGTTCGCCGGACGCTCGTCCGCGGAATTCGCGGCGGCTTCGAAAGCACCGGGTTTCGTCGACGTTTCGACCAACAAACTTCCGAACGATCTCGCGAAAGAGGTCGAGGGCAGCAGCCTCTCGCCGAACCTGCCGTCGCAGCGTGCCGTCGCGGCGCAGCCGGGCGTCAAGATCTTCGTCAAGGAAAAAGGACTCTACCGCGTGACGCGTGCGCAGCTTGAGACCGCCGGTTTCGACGTCAACACTCCGGGATCGAACTGGCAGCTTTTCACCGACGGCAACGAGCAATCGATCATCGTCGCGCCGGACGATTCATATATCGAGTTTCTCGGCGAGGGGATGGATACGCTGGAAAGTTCGCAGCGCGCCTACTTCCTGGTCGCCGGCGCGTCGGCCGGAAAGCGGATGGGCACGAACGTCATCAGGCCGCTGAATGCGCCGGTGGCATCGCGCGGCTTCCGTCAGACATTTGAACGCCGCGAGCGCGCCTCCTATTTGAGCGGGATCCTGAACGGGGACGAGGAAAATTTCTTCAGTTCGCAGGTCATCGCCAACAGCTCGACGCTGTCGTACACTTTGCCGCTGTCGGCGATCGACTTCACGTCGCCATGGAGCAAGATCCGATTTTCGCTGCAGGGCTTGACGGTCAATCCGCATGAGGTTCAGATCACCGTCAACGGTCAGCCGATGCCGGCGAACATCGCATTTCAGGGGCAAACGAAAGGCGTCGGCGAGTTCGACATCAGCACCGCGAACCTGATCGAAGGCAACAACACGATCCAATTCCATGCGCTTGCGGGCTCAAACGACTTTGTTCTGATCGACAAGGTTTCTGTCGAGTACTCGCGCACGTTTGCCGCGAGCCAGAACCGGCTGGCCTTTTTCACTTCGATGTACAAGACGGCCCGCCTGACGGGCTTCGCGTCGGCGAATGTCCGGGTCTTCGACCTGACCGAGACCGACCGTCCGACCATCGTCGACAACCTGCACGCCGTCGCCAACGGTCCGACGTTCGATCTGCCGATTCCTTCCAACCGCAGCCGCTCGCTCTACGCGGTCGAGGATTCAGGGATCATGACGCCGCTGTCGATCGTCCGGAATTACCCGTCGACGCTCTCGTCCACGGCGAACGCCGCGGGGATGATCATCGTGACCCACCGCGACTGGCTGACGGAGGCGCAGACGTGGGCCGATTACCGCACTTCGATGGGAGTGAACGCGGTTGTCGTCGACGTCGCGGACATCTTCGACGAGTTCAGTTACGGGGTCCAGAGCGCGGTCGGAATGACGGCATTCTTCCAATACGCAACCCAGAACTGGCAAACCCCGCCGCAGTACATCCTGCTGATGGGCGACTCAACGTACGATCCGAAGAATTACGGCAACTTTGCCTACAACACGTTCGTTCCGACGGAGTTGGTCGACACGCTTTACGAGGAGACGGGCAGCGACGAAGCGCTGTGCGATTTCAACAACGACGGGCTCGCCGAGATCGCGGTCGGCCGCATTCCGGCTCGAAACGGAACCGACGTCATGCAGATGCTGGCGAAAACGACGCAGTTCGAGAGCACAATTTCGAACGGTCTCGACCGCGGGGCGCTGTTCGTCGCCGATCAACCCATCGGATACGATTTCGACGGCGTTAACAATCGGGTCGCGCAGCAATTGCCGCCGTCGATGCCGAAGGTCTTTGTCTCGCGAAACGTTCCGAATCCGGATCCGCGAACACTGCTTCTGACGGAACTGAATTCGGGACATTTCCTGGTCAACTACTCCGGGCACGGATCGACTTTGTTCTGGGCCGATTCAGGCTTTTATCACAAGAATGACATCGCATCGATGACGAATCAGGACGCGTATTCGCTGTTCACTTTGCTGACTTGCCTTAACGGCTATTTCGTTTCGCCATATTTCGACGTCTTCGCTGAAACGGCGATCAAGACGCCCGGGCGCGGCGCGGTGGCCGCTTGGGCATCCTCGGGGCGGACGACGCCGGACGTGCAGGAAGTGATGGCGACCCGGTTCTACAACCAGATCGGACTCGGGACGATCACGCACATGGGAGATCTCGTCAAGGATGCGAAACAGAGTCTGATCGGCGGTCGCGACGTGCGGCTATCATGGACGCTGCTCGGCGATCCGGCGATGAAGGTCCGCTGACAGATTGCGAATCCTCGAATCCGGGTGCAGGTCGTTGAACGGTCTGCACCCGGTAACTTTTGGGCGATTACTTGCCTAAATACCTGACTGTTCTTATCATCGATATAGCTACGCAGGAGACAAATCTATGCAGACACAAAGGGTTTTGGATGAATTCAAGAATGAACCGTTCACCGATTTCACGGTGCCGGCGAACGCGGATGCGTACCGGAACGCGGTTGCGGTGGTCAGGCAGGAACTCGGACGGGAATACCCGATCCTGATCGACGGCGAGAAGATCACGCTTTCCGAGAAGTTCGAGAGCTACAATCCGTCGAACAAATCGGAGGTCGTCGGTGTCTTTTCCGAGGTCGACGTCGATGCGGATGCGCTCGTCAACCGGGCGATCGAGGCCGCCTCGGAGGCATTCAAGACATGGCGCAACGTTCCCGCCGCGGAACGCGCCGAATATCTTTTCAAAGCGGCGGCGATCATTCGCGAGCGGAAGCATTATTTTTCGTCGTGGATGACGTTTGAGACCGGCAAGACGTGGGCCGAGGCCGACGGCGACACCGCCGAGGCGATTGATTTCCTCGAATTTTACGGACGTGAAATGATCCGCTGGTCCGAACCGCAGCCGATCACGCCGTCGCCGCTTCCGGAGATCAACACCGTCGAGTATATTCCGCTCGGCGTCGGCGCCATCATTCCGCCGTGGAATTTTCCGCTCGCGATCATGGTCGGAATGACGAGCGCGGCGATCGTCGCCGGCAACACGGTCGTGCTCAAGCCGTCGTCCGATTCACCGACGATCGCGGCGAAGTTCATCGAGGTGCTCGAAGAGGTCGGACTGCCGAAAGGCGTCGTCAATTTCGTCACCGGAAGCGCCGCGACCGGAAATGCGATGGTCATGCATCCGAAGACGCGGTTCATCTCGTTCACCGGTTCGAAACAGGTCGGGCTGCATATCAACGAACAGGCGGCCAAGACCCGACCGGGCCAGATCTGGATCAAGCGCGTCGTCGCCGAAATGGGCGGCAAGGACGCGATCGTCGTCGCCGACGATGCCGATCTCGACGCGGCCGCGGCCGGAGTCGTCGCCTCGGCGTTCGGCTATCAGGGTCAGAAATGCTCGGCGTGTTCGCGCCTCATCGTCGATGAGAAGGTCCACGGGCCGCTGGTCGCGAAGGTCGTCGAACTGACGAAGAAACTGAAGGTCGGACAGCCGACCGAGGCCGATTCGAACGTCGCGTCGGTGATCAACAAGCGATCGTTCGACACGACCTTGAGCTATATCAAGAAAGGTCTCGACGAGGGCGGCGTGCTCCTCGCCGGCGGCACCGGAAACGACGAGACCGGCTACTTCATTGAACCGACGATCATCGACAACGTCGAACCGGGCGCGACCATCGAACAGGAGGAAATTTTTGCTCCGGTGCTGGCGGTTATCAAGGCGCGCGACTTCGATCATGCGCTCGAGATCGCCAACGATACCGAATTCGGTTTGACCGGAGCGTTGTATTCGGCTGATGAGGACCGGTTGGAACGAGCGAAACGCGAGTTCTTCGTCGGCAACCTCTACCTCAACCGAAAATGTACCGGCGCATTGGTCGGGGTTCACCCGTTCGGCGGGTTCAACATGTCCGGCACGGACTCGAAAGCCGGCGGACGCGAATACCTGTTGCAGTTCATGCAGGCCAAATCGATTGCGAAGAAAATATGAAAAAATTATTGCTCCTGGCAGTTGTACTCGGGCTGATTCCGATCGTGGCGGCGGCGCAGAAACGCCGTCCGGCCGCGACTCCCCCGACGGCGGTCTTTGCGGTTCTGAATGACGGCAGATCGGTCGAGCCGATCGCCAAGATCCAGGGCGGCAAATTGTCCGAACTTTCCGGCGGCGACGACGATCAGGCGACGCTCAAGAAGTTCATCGCCGCCTATTACAAACCGAAAACGAAATACACGCTCGTCTTCGGCGGTGCGAATGCCGGAACGGTAACGATCAATTCTTCGAACTCCGAGAGCGAATGCGCGCGGAACATGGCGGAGGTAACGGTGACATCGACCAAGGCCAAACTGAAAGGCCTCGTGATGGCTCTCGCGACCAGTGCGGCGGTCAAAGGTTCGGGTGTCAGGCGGTTGCCGACGGCGGCCGAGCGCTCGGCGGCGGAAGCCCTGGTCCGGGCCGAATTCACCAAGCAGAAAGTCGGCGCGAAGAACCTCAAGTACCACAACCTGACCGCGCTCGATCTGAACTCGGACGGCGTCGCCGAACTTGTCGGGTCGTTTTGGGTCGAGCCGAGCGCCACCGAACGCGCCGCATTGTTCTTTATCGCCGCGAAAGGTGCCGACGGCAAGTATTCGTTCGGCTATTCGGATTACAAGACCTTCAAGAACGACGAGGTCATGAGCGGAGACGTGAAAGATACCGACACCGGCATCTATCATGAACTTTTGCTCGACGTTCTCGACGTCGACGGCGACGGCAAAGCCGAGGTCTTCACGTATGTTCAGGCCTTCGAGGGCGCCGGTTTCAATGCCTACACCGAAAAGGACGGCAAATGGGAACGGATCTTCGAGGGTTCGAACTACCATTGCGGTTACTGATCGATGATCGATCCCGGGACCGTCAGAAAATGTCGCGTCAAAGCATTTTCTGACGGTTTCCTGCGTCAATGAACAGCATGCGAATCGTTTTCATGGGAACTCCTCAAGCGGCCGTGCCGAGTCTCGCGCGGCTTTTGAGCGACGGTCACGAAGTCTGTGCGGTCTACACTCAAACGGACCGTCCGTCGGGCCGGGGCAACCGCCTGACGCCGCCGCCGGTGAAGACGTTCGCGACCGAAGCCGGCTTGCCGGTTCTGCAGCCGCTCAGGATCCGGACGGACGATGCGATCGCCGAGTTCCGTTCGTTCGCCGCCGACGTCGCGGTCGTCGTCGCGTTCGGAAGGATCCTGCCCAAATCGTACCTCGAGGCTTTCCGGTTCGGCGCGGTAAACGTCCATTTCTCCCTGCTGCCGAAATATCGCGGCGCTGCTCCGGTCAACTGGGCGATCGCGAACGGCGAAACGGTCACGGGCGTGACCACGATGCAGATGGACGTGGGGCTCGACACGGGCGACATTCTGCTTCAGCGAGAAGTCGCGATCGGCGATGACGAGAACGCCGCCGAATTGATGGCGCGCCTCTCGGATGTCGGTGCCGAACTTCTTTCCGAAACACTTGCCGGAATCGGAGAAATCGCGCCGCGTCGTCAGGACGAGTCGGCTGCGACCCTGGCACCGATCATGAAAAAAGAAGACGGACGGATCGACTGGTCCCGGCCCGCACGGGAGATCGCCGACCGCATACGCGCCTTCCAGCCGTTCCCGACCAGTTTTACGAGCCATGACGGACGAAAACTGACGTTTTGGAAGGCGACGGCAACCGCTGAATCCGCGTCCGCCAAATCCGGTGAGATCGTGAGCGCGGACCGTGAACTCAAGATCGCATGCGGCGCCGGAACAGTCTTGTCGATAAGTGAACTTCAGGCCGAAGGAAAGCGGCGGATGAGCGTCCGTGATTATCTCAATGGAGTCAGGCTGCGCGCCGGGGAGAGATTCTCGTGAATCCCGAAAACGTGCGCGTTGCCGCATTTTACGAATTCAAGAAGCTTTCGGATCTTCCGGAAATGAAGCGAAGGCTTTTCGACGCGATGACGTCGCATGCGATCCTCGGAACGATCATCATCGCTCCCGAAGGCTACAATGCGACCGTTTCCGGAAACTCGGACGAACTCA
>JAKOSS010000074.1 GCA_029777145.1 Acidobacteriota bacterium
CAGTGTTATTCTCGGTCCCGGCGGAACATCTTAATCGAGGTCTTTCGATTCAATTGAAGTTCGTCTACGATTGGGAGGATCAAGTTGTAAATAATCCGGCGCATTACGTTTATTTCAACTCTGATAGTCTTCCTAGATCCAAGGAATAGCTGATCCATTATCAATTCAAATCGGCAACGTGCAGTCACCTCAACTTGCGGCCACGATCGTTCTGCGTGTCAACGGTTGTTTTTTGAGTCTCAGGCTTCACATCGTGACGACCGACCAATTCGATCGTCACATTCTGGAAACAGTGATCAGGACCAAGAGCGAGGACAAGCCCATCACCGTCGTCGGGCGAGCGTTTCGTCCGCTTCTTGAAATCCTCCTTGGGTTCGAGGATCTTCTTGGTCTTTCCAGCCCGGTTGACGAATTTGAATTCGCGTTCGGTGAGATCAACCTCGAGCGGATCCGGCGGAGCGATCAGCGAAACTCCTTTGAGAGACTCCGCCGTTTCGTAGTACAGCTCGGTGATCGAGTCTCTCGTGACCGGAGATCTTGCCGGCAGTCGCAAGAGGCACGTCATTGAAAACTTCCGTCTTCGCGTTCACGATGGCCTCCCTCCCGTTGATCGTCCGCAAATAGCTAACGTGCCGTTCGCCTTCACAGTTATCGAGCAAGAGACTCTCTTCGCGGGCTGTCAGAAGCCGGGTTCGCGCCGTCGGGGTCAATGACCCTCGCCCCGGCAAAGATGTCGCGTAGGCCGTGAGCAGTAAACCGTGGCGTGGGTGGCACCGTGTCGGAATTAAGTTCGAGAAACCGATCGGCGTTCAGATTGAGTTCAGAACCGGATTTAGGTTTCCACGGTATTATGGAGAGATGAAGATACATCCAAACGGCCTTTCTGACGTCACGCCGAGGATTGGACCAGCTACGGTGAATTAGATGACCCAAGACGATCGATGGTTTGAGGTTTGGTATTCAGACGGCGAAGAGGTGTTGCCGACATATCTCCTTATTGTCGCAGCGAGCATCAACGAATGGAAAGGGATAAGTGTTCTGGATCCGCTGAAACGCAACGAAGTGATATTCGTTGGCGCCACCTATGATGAAGTGCGGGCGTTTCTCTGGGACGATGATTTTCAACTGATCGACGGCCGGGAGGCTCGTCGCCGAATACACGACCGCCGCGCCTCCAACTAATCCGACAACGAGGTACGCGGCAACGGATATGCTGGGCTCGCCGCGCGTGATAACCGACCGTATGGGCAACGTCAAGTCGCGCCGCGATTTCATGCCGTTCGGTGAAGAGATCGGAGCCGGCGTGGGCGGACGAACGGAGAATCTCAAGTACGCGCTAAACGGTTCAGACAATGTCAGAAAACGCTTCACCGGGTACGAAAAGGATGAAGAGACCGGCCTCGATTTTGCCGAGGCCCGGATGTACCAGAACAAACACGGGCGATTCACCGCGCCCGATCCGTTGCTCTCATCGGCGAGCCTCGGAAACCCGCAAACCTTCAACCGCTACGTTTATGTCGGGAACAACCCGGTGAATGTCACCGATCCATCCGGACGTACCTAAAGGCGGCGGGGAGGTACGTTTTGCCGGTCCCGGCGTTGGCTGCGGCTCTCGTGAAAGACCTGTAACTACGGCGACAGCCGTGAGATCAAACGGGCTCACAGACTCAAACGGGGTACCAGTCCATGACGGCGATAATTTGATCCTGCATGATGACGGTCGTGTCACCGTCAGCCGGCCTTCAAACGATCGAAAAGCGGCGAGCACAGGCCGTCAAAATCAAAGATCGTCCAACCCTGAAAATACAGTCTCGGCACCGACCGGGGAAATCAGTTCAGACATCACGTTACGCCCAACGGATCCCGGACCCGATCTTGGATGCCCGGAATGGACCGATTCCTCATGCGGCAACGGGAACACCGTGAACCAGTCGCTAGTCGATGGGGCAACCGCGGACGAGGTTCTTGACGCAGTGCAGACAACCTTAGATCTTGCAGGCGAGATTCCTGGATTGGGAGAGCCGGCGGACGCCGCATCGGGATTGATCAGTTTGGCGCGCGGAGACACAACCGGGGCTGCATTGAGCGCCGCGGCCATGATACCATTTCTCGGAAATCTTGCAGGCGGCACAAAACTCGCCAGGCGACTGAGTCGAGGTGGAAGATATGCTGACGAAGTCGCCGACGCTACCCGAGCACTTTGTTTTCTTGCCGGCACATTGATACACACTGATCGCGGGATTGTTCCGATCGAAGAAATCAAGTCAGGCGATACTGTTCTGAGTTACAATGAGGCCAACGGTGCGCTCGAATATCGGGAAGTCGTCCGCCTTTTCAGAAACACGGCTGACGCGTATTTGGGAGTTCACATCGAAGGCGAGCCGCAGACGCTTCAGGTTACGTTGGGGCATCCGTTCTACGTTCATCGCAATCGGAGCGACTTGTCGGCGGATGAAGGCGATTGGGTCGCGGCGGAGTCGCTCAAAATGGGCGATCTGCTCCGAGACAGTGCCGGTGAATGGAAGCCGATCATCGCAATCGAACGCCTCACCGAAACGCGGGCGACCTTCAACTTCGAGGTCGAAGGCAACCACAGCTACTTCGTCGGACTCGGCGGCTGGCTGGTTCATAATGATTGCACCGATATTGCATTGGGGCTTCAGACACAGGTGGGCGGCGGACGGGTAATTCGGATACAACAATTCCTCCCCAATGGGCAAGCAGCTCCGCTGAACGCTGGCTCGATGTACCCGGGATCGCCGGGATTCTTCTATCACGACGTATTTGTTTACAAAGGAAAGGTCATCGACAAAATGAGCAAGTTCGGCGACAAGCCGGTTCCTTTCAAACGATGGGTTCGTACATTCGATCCGCGGTCCGCGAAAAATTCGGAAGGAGTTCCAACGATTCTCACCCGAATAAACTGATTGCAAAGATTGTAAAGGAGAATTGAGAGGATTATGCCGAATTTCTTTGATAGCGTGGGGGGCGAGAAGAACCTTGAGGAACTTATCAACAACATCGTTCGGCGCCCGGCAATGTACGTTGGCAACTGCGAGTTCGCCGAGGTCGCCGCTTTCATCGAGGGCTTTGCGTTCGCGTCGGTGGAGATTCACAATGAGTTGCGGGATTTCAATCGTTGGCTGGCGGTGCGGCTCGATTTTCCTCGAAATTGGATGTGGAACGGTGCGATGAAGCAGATCTACCCGGATTCGGAAGACGCATTGCGTGAATTGAGTTTGCTGTTCAAGGAGTTCAAAGAATCGACTGAGAGACCATGAAGCAGCCCCAGGATCCAAGGATCTTTCTTTCACGACGTTTTCGTTTACAACTCCGATAAAATGAGCAAGTTCGGCGACAAGCCGGTTCCCTTCAAGCAATGGGTTCGAACGTTCGAACCTCGCTCGATGAAAAATCCAAGCGGCGTTCCGACGGTGCTTAAGAGAATAAATTGAATAAGTACGGAGGCTTGGTTCCAGTATGCCGATTCACACACCAGGAGAAGACAAACTTGGAGAACTCATTTGCAATATCGTCCGGCGACCGGCGATGTACGTTGGAAACTGCGAGTTCGTTGAGGTTGCAGGATTTATCGAAGGCTTCGCATCTTCGTCGGCTGGAGATTATCAAGAACTCCGAGAATTCAACCGATGGTTAGCGGTACGTCTCGATTTTCCACGAAACTGGGGATGGAAGGATGGAATGAAAGAGGTTTATCCGAATTCCGAAGAAGCATTGCGTGAATTGGGACGTCTGTTCAAGGAGTTCAAGGAGTCGACCGAGAAACGATGAAACCGTCGTCTGGGAAAGCTTGCCCCGGCGGAGTCGCTAGAAACGGACGATCTGCTCCGAAACAGCGCCGGTGAATGGAAGCCGATCATCGCGATCGAACGCGTCGCCGAGACGCAAGCGACCTTCAACTTCGAGGTCGAAGGCAACCACAACTACTTCGTCGGACTCGGCGGCTGGCTGGTTCATAATGATTGCTGGTCATTGGCACGGCAATCGCAGGAACTGGCCGGCGGCGGAAGCCTGGTGAAGATTACTCAGGTCGACCCGTTAGGGGGACCCTCCAAATGGCTGAGCTTGCCGAAAGGTCTATAGATAAGGCAACATTCTTTCTGTAATTTCGTCAGATCGGATCCTCGTCCGGCGACATGTTCAAGTATCTGGACTGGCCGAGCCAGTCGTCGTTGGTTTCCATCAGGATCGCTGCGACGAGCCTGAGGACGGATTCTTCGTTCGGGAAGAGCGTCGCGACCCTCGTCCGCCGTTTGATCTCC
>JAKOSS010000726.1 GCA_029777145.1 Acidobacteriota bacterium
GACGATCCGCGACGAATTCAAGCGACGCATCGTCGAATCGGTCTACAAACCGTACGCGAAGAAGCTTAACTGCCGGACGCCGACAGTCGTCCTCGCCGACCGCGGCACATCATTCATCGTCCGCATCGCCGAGGATCAAACCGAGATCGTCGTTTCCGACGGCTCGGTTGAGATCGAACACCGGATCACCGGCAAACGGATCGTCGTCGGCGCGGGATTTCGGGTCTACGCCCTTGCATCCGGGTTTTCGGAGATAACGAAGATCAACTGAGAGGTCGCCATGAAAAGGACAAGAATCTCGATCGTCGCCGTTTTCATCCTTTCGATCATCGGTTCGGCGTTCGCTCAGACGGGCAAGATCGACTGCGAATCGACGCGTCGAGCCTGGGCCGCAGACACGAGCCTTCCGGCCCGCTACAAGAACTGCACCTGCGAACGGTCCGACGCTCTTCCGGTATGCGCGGGAGACGATAGCGAACAGGTAACGACGCAGAACACGAACGTGAACCGGCCGGCACGTCAGTTCGATCTCGCGGCTGAGAACCGCATCCGCGCGGAGGCCGACCGCCGCGCCGATGAACAGCGGTTTGTCGCGGCGAAAAGCAAGCTGCTTCAAATGCTGAAGCCGTTCGATTACGCGTCGGTCGTTGGAGACGATCCTTACCGGGCGAATTTCGCGACTCGTTTGCGGCAATTGAACTGCAGTGCATCCTGGGCGCTCAAGGCGCTGCGTGCGGCCCAGGGAGCCGGATCGACGCTGAACACGAAACCGGATGATGCGCTCGACCAGGCCTCGGCAATGTTGAACATGGCCTTTGGCGGTGCGGGCGGCGAACCGTTGAGCGGATGCGCCGAGGTCAGGATCTTCGTTCCGGAAAACCCGACGATCGTTGAAGCGGATCCGCAATTCAAATTTTACCGGCGAGTCGTTTCCGATGCGGGGAAGTTGGTCAAGGAAGTTGCCGAGGCGAAGCGGACGACCGTTAAGATCGTTTCGGAAAGAAACGCCAACAAGACCGAGACCGACAATAACCTTCGAGAGATCGCGCGGCTCAAACGCCTTCCGCGGAACACGACGAACCGTCAGGAGATTCAGAAGATCGAGTCGGCCAATTCCGATCTCGCGAGGCGCGCGGCCGAGCTTCAGCGACAAGCAGATGAGCTGGCGGCTGCGTCCGTCGATCAGCGAAAACGTATCGACGAACTCGAAAGAAAATTCGAGGCCGTAACCGCGGACGGTTCAAGGGCCGGAGAGTTTCTCGATTGAGAGGTGAGACATGAAACGACTTGTGTTGGCAGTTTTTCTGATCTTCGTCGGCGCGGGTTCGGTTTCCGCCCAACAGATCTCGGCGATCGCCCGGCAGCATTTCGATCGCGGTCTTGAACTCTCGCGCAGTGCGTCGAAACCGGTTGATCTTGATTCGGCAATCGGCGAATTTCGGGCGGTATTGGCTTCGGAGCCCAAGTTCGCGCTTGCCTGGTACAACCTCGGACTCGTTCAGGACGCGGCCGGCAGGTATCGCGAGGCGGCGACGAGTCTTCGGCGTTATCTGGGGCTGAGTCCGGGCGCTTCGGACCGACGCGAAACACGCACGCTCATTGCGGAAATTCAGGCGAAGGCCGATCGTTCCTTTTCGAATCAGGAGATCGGATACGTTTTGGAAGGATTGCTGGCTCGACGCTATGGATGCAACTCATTCGGCGTGGTTAAACGCGATTCCGCGGGCAATCTGCTCGCACGGACGCGAATTTTGTACTATCAGGGCCCGGGCCGGTCCGTTCTCGAACAGTTCGACCGTCTCGAACTGCACGGCCCGAGGGTACGGCTGCTTTCTGTCATGGACATCTGCGATCCCGCAAATCCCGGGAGTTGCCCGCGTTTGATCGAAACTACGATTGAAATCCTCTCGCGCACGAAAGCGAATCTGGTCGAATCGATCAGCTCTTCGACGGGCGCCGTCTCGATCGCGCCGATGCGGACCGAGTGCGTGCTTGAATCGCCCGAACCCGTTTACGGTCCGCTGAATCGACTGGATAACTGGGATATGACGCCGCTTCACCATGCGGTCGAAGACAAGAACTACGCCGAGATCGGTCGATTGGTCGGGACCGGCGCGGATCCTGACCGAAGCGCGGTCAACCGGGGAACGCCGCTCGATTTCGCGATCCTCCGCGGTGACCTCAGGGCCGTTGAAGCGCTGCTCGCGGCGGGCGCCAATCCGGATGCACGGGACAAGTCCGGATCGACTCCTTTCCGGAAAGCGTTCGGCCGATGGGAGATTGTCAAACGGATGCTCGAATACGGTGCCGATCCAACACAACGGTCAGACAACGGCTTTACATTGCTCCACGAGTACTCGTTGGCACAGGCGCCATCGATCGCCGAACTCCTGATCACGTACGGCGCCGATCCGTCGGCAAAGGCGCTAGACGGGCGAACGCCGCTACACGTGCTGGCCAACGTCGACCACGGCGAGGATCTGGCGAGACTGTTGATCGCCAAGGGCGCCAGCCCGAATGTGCCCGAAAGGAACGGCGTGACGCCAACCGCCGCCGCTCTGGCGAACGGCAAACTGGGGCTCGTTTCGCTCTTTCTTGCCAAAGGCGCCAACGTCAACGAACGCGACCGCTTTGGGAATCCGCTGGTCTTTCAGGCGGTCGATAGCGGAAGTGCCGACGCCGTCAAATTGCTGATCGCGGCCGGCGCGGACCTCCGCGCTCTTGGATCCTCCAACCGCATGATCCTGCAGGCGGCGATCGGCAGTTACGTGAAAGATCCGTTGCCGGTGATCGAAGCTCTGATCGATGCCGGCGTCGCGATCGACAAGCCAGACGCACTCGGGATCGCTCCGATCGCCCGAGCGGCGGACGACGGAAAACTCGAGATCGTCCGTCTGCTGCTTCGTCGCGGCGCCGATCCGGACATCGCCGATCCTACCTTGCGCCGGACTGCGCTTCATCGCGCGGCCGAACGCGGCCGGCTCGACATCGTCAAAGCGCTTCTCGAGGGCGGAGCGAATCCGAACGTTCGCGACTTTTCGGGCCGAACGCCGGCGGAACTCGCCGATCAAGGCAAATTCACCGAGATCGCCGCATTTTTCACGAAATTCGAGGTCGCACCGTTCAACGAGGAATTCGACCGCAAGAACGGCTGGTCGACCGGAAACGACGGTGAGATCAGATTCTTCATCGAGAACGGCAAGTTCGTCATCGATCAACCCGTCCAAGGCCTTAACTGGCACTACTATTCCAACCACTCGATCGATTCAAGCCGCGACTTCACGCTCGAAGCGAAGTTCAGATTCGTCTCGGGCGATGCGAACAACTTCTACGGATTGATCTGGGCGCGGACCGATGCGTCGAATTATCTCTTTTTCGGTGTCACTCCGAGCGGACAGATCGGTTTCAGAAAATGGACCGGACAGTGGATCGAGGTCGCCAACAAACCGTCGGTCGCCGTCAAAAAAGGCAACTCCGAGAATGTGCTCACGGTGCGGCGGAACGGTGCCGATTATATTTTCCTCGTCAACGGCGTCGAGGTTGCGAAGGCACCGTTCGAGCCGTTCACCGGCCGTCTCGGATTTCACGTCAATCACTTCATGCGAGTCGAAGTCGATTGGATCCGGCTTTCTAATCCATGAGTTACGGCCGTGGTCAGTCGGATGTTAATATCGCTTCGACATGGAATTGGGAATAATCGGGTTCGGGCAGTTCGGGCAATTCACGGCAGCGCATCTGAAAGAACATTTCGAAGTCGTGGTTTGCGACTCCGCCGATCGGTCGGCTGAAGCGGCTGATATCGGCGTCGGCTGGGCGGATTTGAAGCGGGTTGCGAATTGCGGGACAGTCGTTTTTGCGGTTCCGCTGTCTGCGCTCGACGGCGTCACGAAAGCCGCCGCGCCGCTTCTCAAACCCGGAACGCTTTGCCTCGACGTATGTTCGGTAAAGATCGAGCCGGTCCGGACCATGCTCGAGACGCTTCCTGAGTCGGTTGAGATCATCGGCACGCATCCGCTGTTCGGCCCGCAGAGCGGCCGCGAGGGGATCGACGGTATGCGCGTCGCCGTTTGTCCGGTCCGGACGACGCGAACGGAATCGGTCAAGAAATTTCTGTCTGATTCGCTGAACTTGAGGGTTTTCGAAAAGTCGCCCGAGGAACACGACCGCGAAATGGCGCATGTCCAGGCATTGACGCATTTCGTCGCGCGGGCGCTGGACGAACTGCATGTCGAGGGTTCGGAACTCGCGACGGTTTCCTACGACGAACTGATGCGCGCGGCGCGGCTTGTCAGCGAGGACTCGTGGGAATTGTTCAGGACGATCCAGCAGGGAAATCCATACGCCGAAGCGAAAAGACGCGATTTCGTCGCGAAGCTGATCGAGATCGAAAATCGGGTCACGGCGGAGTCAAAATCGTCGAAATCGTGATCCTGAGTTTGCGCTCTGCCTTCAAAAGGGTAATCATTTGGAAGTTAACCCTTCTCTTGCATCGCGTTTTGATGCCTCGTCCAAGACGGTATTGGATAGTTCGAGCGAGCAGGCAGGCCCATAATTACAGAAGTCGCTCTTGTTTGATGAGCATCCGAAACCCGATTCTTCGCAGGCTGACCGTTTTCCTCTGAAGTCCAACTCGATTCGATACTTCTTTTGATTCGCCCCCTTTGGGGCAAGTGAGAATAATATGTCAACGAAAATTTATGTAGGAAACCTGTCGTTCAATACGTCGTCGGGCGACCTCGAAACAGCATTTGGTGAATATGGAACAGTCGAGTCGGCAAACGTTATCGAAGACCGGGAAACGGGCAGATCGCGCGGATTCGGGTTTGTCGAGATGTCGAGCGGCGCCGAGGCAGCGCAGGCGATTTCCGAAATGAACGGAAAAGAACTTGACGGCCGTGAGTTGACCGTCAACGAAGCGCGTCCCCGTGAAAACGGCGGCAATCGCGGCGGCGGTGGCGGCCGCGGCGGATATGGCGGCGGCAATCGCGGCGGCGGCGGCGGACGCGGCGGCTACGGCGGCGGTTCACGCTGGTAACAGGCGAATCGAATGCAAGAACAGGGCCCTGAGAGAAATCTCGGGGCCTTATTTATTCTGAAGGTTTCGGGTGGTTTCCTCGACCACCGAAACGAATTCCTGACGTGCTTCAGGCAGTTTCAGATCGGCGGTCGAATGGTCGATCGCGCGCTGGCTTTCGGCATCCCCGGAGCGGTCGGCGACAATCTTCTTCGGAACCGAAGCGAAGATCGCGTTGACGAGGAACGCGAGGCCGATGAAAAAGCAGACGAGCCCCGCCGCGCCGAGAAAGAAAAACTCTTCCTTCATCATGATCGTGGCGACGATACCGAACGCGATCGCCGCGCCGGCGCCGATTCCCGTCAGGATCGTCCCGGTCCGCATTCTCCGAAGCTTCTTTTCCTCAGGTGATTCGAGAAACTGCTCGACCTTCGGCAGGACGTCCTCGGCGACAATCTTGAGCTCGGTCGCGCTCTGCGCCTGCCGGATCTTCGCGGCGAACGCGCGTCCGATCTCCTCGCGAGCGCTCGC
>JAKOSS010000727.1 GCA_029777145.1 Acidobacteriota bacterium
CATTGCCACCGCGAACCAGCTCGCGCCGATCCCGATGCCGCTCCGCGACCGCATGGAGATCATCGGTCTGTCGGGCTATTCAGATGCGGAAAAGCTCAACATCGCGAAGGAGTATCTGATCCCGCGGCAGGTCACCGAGAATGGCTTGACGCCCGAACAGATCGAGATCTCGGATGACGCCGTCAATCTAATGACAATGCGCTACACGCGCGAAGCGGGCGTCCGGCAGCTTGAACGGACGATCGGAAACCTCGCTCGAAAGGTCGCGCTCAAAGTCGCTCAGGGACATGTCGGGAAGGTTCTGATCACGGCGAACGAGGTCAAATCATACCTTGGCGGTCCGCGATTCTATCCGGAAGAGGCGCGCAAGGACCTTCCTCCGGGAGTCGCGACCGGAATGGCGTGGACGGAAATGGGCGGCGAGGTGCTTTTCATCGAGGCGACCGCGTTGCCGGGCAGCGGCGGCATGACCTTGACCGGACAGCTCGGTGAAGTGATGAAGGAATCGGCGATGGCCGCGCGGTCGTATCTCTGGTCGCATGCCGCGGAATTCGGGATCGATCCGCAATTCATGAAAGAGAACGGGATCCATCTTCATGTTCCGGCCGGCGCGATCCCGAAGGACGGTCCGAGCGCGGGCGTAACGATGGCGTCGGCGCTGGCGTCGCTCTATACCGGGCGGAAAGTCAGATCCGACACGGCGATGACCGGCGAGATCACGCTCTCGGGGCTCGTGTTCCCCGTCGGCGGGATCAAAGAGAAGGTCCTCGCGGCACATCGGGCCGGGATTCGCCGGATCATACTTCCCCAACGCAACGAGACCGACGTCGAAGATATTCCCGAGGACGTCAGGCGTGAACTTGAGATCATCCCCGCGCGGACGATCAACGACGTTCTCGGCGCCGCGCTCGAGGCGGAACCGTACATAAGGCCGGACTCATCGCCGGCCGACGGAACCGGCGTCCTGAACCACGATATCCATGAAGTCGGCGATGGAGAGAGCATCCTCGCAAAGGATGAATAAAGGCTTTCGTCGACTGAAAACAACGCTGCTTCGCGATGATTTTTCGCGTCCCGAACGATGGTGAAGTTCCCGACCGACCGTCGCTCGAAGGAACATGCGGCCCTCAACGGGTTGAGCCTGTCAGCATCAAACTCGCATGTGTTTGAGCCGGCTCGCCCAATTGCCGGTTCTGTCGAAAAAAATCTTGCGAAATTCCGAGAAAATTGTCATTGGCGATAGCAAAACGGCTTATTTTCGTTGTATTTTTAAAAGTTAACGTTTGGCTAGAAAATCTTCTCTTGTTCGACATGTTCCCCGGTTTTTCGAGAGCGAGTTTTACAAAACAAACGGATGGAATAGGCAACGGATTATCGGAAAGTGTAGTAAAACATGGCATTAAAATCATTATTCAGTTTGTTTTCAAGTGATCTTGCGATCGACCTCGGTACGGCGAACACATTGGTTTACGCGAAGGGCCGCGGCATCGTCGTTTCGGAACCTTCGATCGTCGCCATCAACAAGGTGACGAATCAGGTCGAAGCGGTCGGGCGCGACGCGAAAGAAATGCTCGGCCGAACCCCCGGCAACATCGTCGCGATCCGTCCGATGAAGGACGGCGTCATCGCGAATTTTGAAGTGACGGAGAAGATGCTCCAGCACTTCATCCGCAAAGCTCATAACGGAAAATCGTGGGTCCGCCCGCGCGTCGTGATCGGAATCCCGTCCGAGATCACGCAGGTCGAACGCCGCGCCGTCGAGGACTCGGCCTATCGTGCCAAGGCATCCGAAGTTTATCTGGTGGAAGAAGCGATGGCCGCCGCGATCGGCGCCGGACTTCCGATCACCGAACCGCACGGAAACATGGTCGTCGATATCGGCGGCGGAACTACCGACATCGCCGTCATCTCGCTTTCAGGCATCGTTTATTCGCGCGCCGTTCGCGTCGCCGGCAACGAGATGGACGAGGCGATCACGCAGTACATCAAACGCAAGTACAACCTACTTATCGGCGAGCGCACCTCCGAAGCGATCAAGATCGCGCTCGGCAGCGCTTTCCCCCTCGACGAGCCGCTCTCGATGGAGGTCCGCGGCCGCAACCTGATCGAAGGCATTCCCAAGACGATCACCATCACCGACGAAGAGATCCGCGAGGCGCTGTCCGACGCGGTCTCGACGATCATCAACGCAGTCCGCGTCGCTCTCGAACGTACTCCGCCGGAACTCTCGGCCGACATCGTCGAGCGCGGAATCGTTCTGACGGGCGGCGGAGCGCTGCTCAAGAACCTCGATAAGCGGTTGATGATCGAAACCGGACTGCCGGTCGTCCTCGCTGACGATCCGCTGTCGTCGGTCGTGCTTGGCACCGGAAAAATGCTTTCCGATTTCGAACTGCTCAAGCGGGTAAAATGGGACAATTCGTTGATGACGGGAAGCTAATCTGTGGACAGTGGTCAGTGGTCGGTGGTCAGACAGTTTGCGATCTCGCTGCAAAACTTTGGCTTTTCCACTGACCACTGACCACTAACCACTGTCCACCGTCCACTGATTCATGGTTGAGCGAAGTCAGAAAGAAGTTTGGAGACTGACGCCGTGGCTGATGATTGTCCTTTTGCTGGGCAATTTCGTGCTGATGGCGTACGACGCGAAGACTGTGTCCCAAGAGCGGGTGATCCGCGTTTGGGCACTGGCGATCGCGAATTTCGTGCAGTCGCCGGTGACGACCGTCAGTTCGGCGGTCACCGATTACTTCAAATCGATCTCGACGCTTCGCACCGCGCAGACGGAGAATGACGAACTCAAGCAGCAGGTCGAGGAACTGAAGGTCGAGGTCCAGCGGAGTGAAGAGCTTGCGGACGAGAACGAACGTCTGAGGTCGCTCCTGAACCTCAAATCGGAATCGAAATACAAGATCCTTCCGGCGCAGATAATCGCCCGCGACCCGTCTGCCTGGTTCGATCATGCGGTCATCAATCTCGGCAGTCTGAACGGCGTCAAACTGAACATGCCGATCGTCAACAACGGCGGACTGATCGGACGTGTCGTTGCGGTAAGTCCGCTGACGGCGCAGATCAACCTGATCACGAAGGACAAATCGGGTCTGGGCGGTGTGATCGGCGAGCTCGCGACGTCGAACGCGATCGGCGTTGTCACCGGAAGCGGAAAGCGCGAATTGCTTGAGATGGGCTATGTCCCGGGCACGATCGAGGTTCAGGTCGGAGAAATGGTCTATACGTCGGGTCAGGACGGCATCTATCCGCCGGGACTGAAGCTTGGGGAGGTGGTCGAGGTTCGACCCGGATCGGCGACGGTTCCGCAGCAGATCCTGATCCGGCCGTCGGCCCGACTTTTCGCGATGGAAGAAGTTGCGGTGTTGCTCTACGAACCGCCGGAGCGACCCGAGTACGAGAAAACGGTCCCCAACGCCGTCCGGGAAGACAAGAAGAAACCGTAAACGATGGAGCAGGTAAAAATCACGATCGCGTTGATCATCGCCGTCATTTTGCAGTGGACACTGCGAAATGTCGCCGAGCCTTTTGCTTACATCGACTTCCCGTTGATCATCATCGTTTACGCCGCGCTGCAGCGAAACGCGATCAATGCGTTGATCCTCGGGACGATCTCGGGAATCGCCGTCGATGCGCTCAGCGGCGGAATTCTCGGCGCGAACGGATTCTCGAAAACACTCGTTGCATACGCGGTTTCGGAAATCGCGCGACGGGTGTATTTGGACAACCTTTTGTTGCAGATTCCCGTCATAGCGGGTGCTTGTTTGGTTGATGATCTGGTCTATTACGGACTCCATCGAATGCTTGGCCAGGAACCGTCCGCGCCGGTCGTTGTCACGATCGCGTATTCGCTTATCGGAACCACGATCGCCGGCACTTTCATCTATTTGATCCTGCGAGCGCTCTCGACGGATAAGATCCGGCGCCAGAAGCGCGATTTCTTTGCTCCTCGAAGACAAACACGCCGGCGAAATCCGATCCGGCTCGGAAGAAGATGAGCCGATTTTAGAATTTGGATTTTGGATTTTAGATTGCGCTTGAATCCAAGATCCAAAATCCAAAATCCAAAATCGATATGAAGGTTTACGATCACACGCAGAACTTGGGACTGAGGGTTGGAGTGATCCAGATCCTTGCGTTCATATTGCTGTCGATACTCGGAGCGAGGCTCTATTACCTTCAGGTCGTACGTGGCGAGTACTACGACGAGAAGGCCGAGAACCAGCGCATTCGTCTGATCCCGATCCCGGCGCCCCGCGGCGCAATATTCGACCGCAACGGCAAGATCCTGGTCGATTCCCGCCCGACGTACAACGTCACCCTTTCGAACGAACCGATCAAGAAAATCGACGTCTCGGACCGCATCGACGACTACGCGCGCGGACTGAACGTCGACCCCGAGTTCGTCGTCGAGCGCCTGAACCTGATCAAGAAACAGAACGATTTCGAGACCATGGTGCTCAAGGAGAACGCGACGATCCAGGACATCACCTGGGTCGAGGCGCACTCGCTCGAATATCCCGAACTCCGGATCGAGCTCCAGCCACAGCGCGTTTATCCGCTCAAGGAAACGCTTTCGCACGTCCTCGGGTACGTCGGCGAGATCAGCTCGAAACAGCTCGAGAAACCCGAATATAAGGAAAAGGGCTACCGCCCCGGCACGATCATCGGAAAGGCCGGTCTGGAGCAGTATTACGACGAGTATCTGCGCGGTCGTGACGGCTACCGCAAGGTCATCGTCGACAGCCGCGGACGCGTCCAGCAGGAGATCGAGACGATTCCTCCGCAAGCCGGACAGGATCTGATCACGACGATCGACCTCGATCTTCAAACGACGGCCGAAGAGAAGATCGCCGCAACGCCGACGAAACGCGGAACGATCATCGTCATGGATCCGAACAACGGCGAACTGCTCGCGATGGCGTCGCTGCCGGCGTACGATCCGAACGTTTTCGTGCAAGGCAGTTCTACTCCGGACGGCCGGAAACAGATCGCCGCGTACTGGCAGGACGAAAAGCGGCCGCTTTACAACCGCGCGATCCAGGGACGGTATCCGCCGGGTTCGACATGGAAGATCCCGGAATCGGTCGGAGCGCTCGAACAGGGAGTGATCACCGTCGAGCACTCGAACATGGTCTGCGGTGGCGGGATCATGATCGGAAGCAAGTTCACGCGCTGCATGGGAAGCCACGGCTCGCCGCCGCTTTCGTACGCGATCACCAGATCCTGTGACGGATACTATTACCGGCTCGCGCTGAAAATGAAGGTCGAAGGCTTGATCAGAATGGTCGAGATGTTCGATTACGACAAGCGAACGGGCGTCGATCTGCCGAACGAGAAGATCAGCCAGACCCCGAAAACCTGGAAGCCGATCATCGAGAAGCGCGAGGGCAAATGGAGCGACATCAAGACCGTTTACGCCGGCATCGGCCAGGACACGGTTGTCGTGACGCCGATCTCGATGCTGCGCGCGATCGCGAGCGTCGGAGTTCACGGACGCATGTATGTCCCGCATTTTCTGAAAGAATTCAAGCCGATCGGAGCGATCGGCAACGAGGACGAGCTCGGATACATTCCGGCCCGTCAGGGATTCTCTTTTCAACATCCCGAACCGAAGATCATACCGATGACACCTGAGCAGGAAGAGGTGATGGTCAAGGGAATGTGGGGCGTGGTGAACGGCGGCGGAACCGCGGGCGCGATCCGGATACCGAATTTCGACATCGCCGGAAAGACGGGAACAGCCCAGGTCGCCTCGCTCGGAAAGGACGTCGGAGCAAACAAGGACCACGCGTGGTTCATCAGCTTCGCGCCGGCGTACAAGCCGGAGATCGCGGTCCTGGCGATGATCGAGAACGTCGGATTCGGCGGCAGCTTCGCGGCGCCGGCTGCGAGAGGCGTTTACGAAACATACTTGGCGAAACGCGGCCCGACTGTCGCCCCGGAGACGGTTGCTGAAAACAGCAAACGGTGAGCAGTGAGCAGTGAGCAGTGAGCAGTGAGCAGTGAGCAGTGAGCAGTGAGCAGTGAGCAGTGAGCAGTGAGCAGTGAGCAGTGAGCAAATTCTGACTTTGCACAATTGCAAATTGCAAATCGAAAATCGCAAATAGACTGCTCACTGAAGACTGATAAAGATTTATGGTCGCGATAATCGAACGACGCAGTTTTAGAGATTTCGATTTGCTGACATCGGTGTTGGCGGTCGCGATCGTGTGTTTTGGCGTCTGGCAGATCTACAACGCGCAGCCTGAAATGAACTACTGGTCGAAGCAGATCCTTGGACTGATGATCGCTTTGGTTGCGTTTCTCGTCGTCGGATTCAGCGATTATCGAAGGATCGTTGACGCCGCTCCGGTGTTTTATGGGATCGGGCTTTTCCTCCTGCTCCTCGTTCTGGTACCCGGTCTCGGTGTTAAGGTCAACGGCCAGACGGCTTGGTTGCGTCTTCCGGTGGTCGGTCAGTTCCAGCCGTCCGAGTTCGTCAAAATTCCCGTGGTGCTGATGCTCGCCCGTTATTTCGGTGCCCGCAAATCGGGAAGTCTTAAGTTGAAGGAGTTCATGATCGGCGTCGGAATACTGGCGGCACCTGTCGGGCTGATCATGCTCGAACCTGATGCCGGACAGGCAATGACGTATTTTCCGCTGCTGGCAGTGATATTGTTCCTTTCCGGGATCAAGATGCGGTACGTCGTGATCACGATCGTCGCCGGCATCGTTCTCGCGCCTGCCGCTTACTGGGTCGGCGTCAAGACGGGCAAGATCAAAGGTTACCAACAGGAGCGGATCAACGTTATTCTCGATCCGGAGAGCGCCGATCCGCGCGGTTACGCGTACCACACGATCCAGTCGATGATCAC
>JAKOSS010000728.1 GCA_029777145.1 Acidobacteriota bacterium
CCGGGTCATGATCTCGCCCGTTTCCCGATCGCACCAGCTGACCGTTTGTTGATATGGGTGAAAATCGACTCCAATGTATAATGTCATCGCGGTTTCTCCTCCAATTTGATCTTCATCAACAAACGAAGAGCGAATTGTCAATAATCACCGTCAGCTTATCACTGGCAGGGAGAAACCGTCTTTATTACATCAGGCGTCCCGCTTGCATGCGCGCGGAGCGTGAAGAAACGCGTATTGATCGCGCAAAACAGTTCGGCGCAGGCGCCGATGCAAGCGGGACGCTTGCACTCCAGTCAACTACCGGCCCTTTCGGTGGTGGCGGGCGGCGTACATCATCTTCTTGCGCGTCATGACGTCGGCGTCGCGGAGGTCGAGATCCGAAAGGTCGGATTTTAGCATCGCGAGTTCGTCCTCGAGTTCCGCGGACGGTTCGATCGAGAACATCACCTGCGAGGCGGCGACGGCGGAGCGGACGCGGTCACGGGCGCCGGCGAAGTCGCCGACGTCCATCCGGCGGATCGCTTCGGCGCGGGCGCGCGCGTTTGCCAGCAGCACGACTGCCTTGTTCACGTCGTGGTTCTCGGGCAGCGACGCGACCTCGTCGGCGGTGCCGAAGACGAACGTCAGACCGGCACTTACCGCGTGGCGGACCGCCGAGCGCTGATCGGTGTACTCGAGTTCGATCTCGAACACGGATAGCGAATCGCCTGCCGTTCCGGCAGGAACCGTAACCGCGACGACGATCTCAAGCGTTTTTCCACCGATCAGGTTCGGCAGGATGTGGCGCCCGTCGGCATCGCGCTCGAAGTCGTTCATGACGTCAGCGATGCGGACCCCGGCGGCCGGTACGACGCGCATCGTGACCTCGCGCCCGACTTGGTTGAGCGCGCCGCCGAGCTCGGATTCGAAGATCCGCGCCATGTCCGCGGCGTGTTCGACGTGCCACGCGTTGCCCTGGCCGGCCTCGGCCATCGGTACTAGAAGCTCTTCGTTGAAGTCGCGGCCGATACCGATCGTCGAGGTCGAAACGCCGCGGCGCGCGAGTTCAGCGGTCTGCCGGACGATCGTTCCCGTACGGGTTTCGCCGACGTTCGCCTGGCCATCGGTGATGAGCACGACGCGGTTGACGCGGGTGGCGTCGAGAAATTCGCTGACTTCGATCCCGCCACGGACCCAGGCTTCGTGGAGCGCGGTCGAGCCGCGCGCGTGGATCTGCCGGATCAGCCGTTTGTGAAGTTCGGGGCTCGAGGCCGGCGCGCTCGGGATCAGCGTTTCGATCTCTTGGTCGAAGATGACGAGGCTCAGGCGGTCGGCCGGAAGGAGCTGATCGACGCAGTACGCGGCGGCGTCCTTCGCCTGCTCGATCTTTTCCCCGCCCATCGATCCGGATCGGTCAAGCACAAGTGAGAGGTTCATCTGCGGACGCTCGGACGGCGTTTCTATATCGGGAGGCGTGATGCGCACGAGGACCTCGACGGTCTGCGGCGCTCCCTCCTCGATCTTGGATTTTTCGGTTATCAGTTCAATCTTCGGTGTTTTCATAACTTGTGCTTTACTCCTTATTCTTTGCCCGCGAAAAACGCGAAATACGCGAAAAATGTTTTTGCCACTAATTACACGAATTACACGAAACGGAATTCCGACAACTTGCGGCCGTCAGTATCTTGCCGATGATTCGCGTAGATTCGCGGGCAAAACCTTTTCGGCGCCTTGCCGATGATTCGCGTGATTCGCGAAAATTCGCGGGCAAAGTTTTCATCTATTGCCCAACAACAGTCGCCGAAATTCCTCGACGACACCCTCTAGAATGGTCCGGTCGGGAGGCAACCGGAAATTTGCCGCGATGTTTACCTCGAGCCCGGGAAAGAGTTCGAAACGCTCCCACCGCATCGATGGCCTTGCCGAATGCTGTGAGCTGATCTGCCGGTCGCTACCGCTCCCGGTTCTGACAGGATCGTCATCGCTCCGAACGTTGACCCGGTCGGTGCCGCTCCCGGTTCTGACTTGGTCGTCATCGCTCCAAACGTTGACCCGGTCGCTACCGCTCCCGGTTCTGACCGGGCTCGGCGCCGAACTGGCGGGAGACTTCCTCGAGCTGCTCTCGTCCAGGTCCACACTCATCATCAACCTCGGCGGTTCCGACTTAATCAGTAAGCCCTCGAGAAACATCCGGGCGTCATTCTTCGTTCCACCGGTCCCGAACTCCGGCCCGAGCATCCGCTCGAGATCGCGTTCCGACTTTCCCTCGATGATCTCCCTGATCTTCCGGATCGGAAGATGCTGCGACTGCAGCTGTTTGATCACGAGGATCGTCAGCAAATGCCTGAATCCGAACACCGACTTGATGCCGCTCTTGTCGTCGGGCGGCGGGATCAGCCCCTCGGACAGGTAGTACCTGACCGTGCGTTCGTCCGGGTGATCCTTCACGGTTCCCCGTTCCTGCGTGGCCCCGACCCGTTTGATGATCGAGGTTGCTTCGTCCGCGAGATCAGCCGTTCCGAGGAACTGGCGACCCCTGAAATCGTCGAGTATCCGATTCATGGCGAGACAGAATACA
>JAKOSS010000729.1 GCA_029777145.1 Acidobacteriota bacterium
AATTGGTCTTACCAATTCTCTCAGCGCTTTCGGTAGAACTCGACGCCGTTTTTCAATTCGACGGCGATCCTGCCTTCCTGCTCGGCATAATCAAGGTGCGCGATCGCTTCTGAGATCGCGAGAAAGCGATGGACGTCCTCGCCGGCGTTCGGAAAGAGCTTCAGCGCGACATTGAACGCGGTCACGCCGTCATTGGAAACAAGCGAGGTCGTCCGTCGCTGACGCTCGTCGATCGCCTTTACGTAACGGTTGAAGATCTCCTCAAAGTCGGTGATCGGCTCACCGTGGCCGCCGTAAACCATTGTCGGATGGTAGCTCCTGACCTTTGCGAGCGAAACGAGATATTCCGCGAGCGACCTGAAGCGCTGTTCCGGATCGACCGGGTCGGGCGAAACGATCGGGTTCGGCGTGATCCGTTTGAGCACGCAATCGCCGCAGATCAACGTCCGGTTCGATTCCCGGACAAAGCTGCACGAGCCCGGCGTATGCCCGGGTGTATGAATGACCTTCAGCGAACCGCGTTCGAACCCGATCTCCTGCTCGTCGGACAACGTCGAAAATTCGCCGTCGTCGAGCGCGTCCGTGAGCAGGGAGATCTCCGAATAGAGCGACTGCATTTCGCGAAAGACCTCGTCCGGAACTCCCGCACGGACCATCAGCGCATGGTGTTCCTCGCGCGCGAGTCTGCCGAACAAATGTCCCGTTTCCCATTCATGGACAAGGATTTCAGCGTTCTTCGCCTCGTCGCGGACCATCTTTGCAAGTCCGCAATGATCCTCGTGGGCATGGGTCAGGACGATTCGACGGATATCTTTGAAATCGACGCCGTGGCGATTGAGTTTCTCGCGCAGGACTCTCGCCGCCTCGAGAGTTTTCGGGCCGACGTCGATCAGCGTCACCGGATCTTCGCGGATCAGGTAAACATTGACCGCGCCCACGTAAAACGGCGTCGGAACTGAAATCGGAATGATGTTCATTTGCGATCTTTGATAGGCAAGTTGCGATCGTCGCGCGGCCTTCGATTCGTTCACTGCCGGAAACGCGACTTCAAACACTCGTTGCTCCGAAGTTATAATACGCAGACCTGAGGAGATTCGAGAAATTGAACGAGCCCAAATCGCTCATCGTGGACCGCACTTCGAAGATCGTCATCGTCGGCGCCGGTCCGGCCGGTTCGAGTCTCGCGGTCCGTCTCGCGCGGGTCGGATTCGAGGTCGTTCTGATCGAGCGCGAAAAATTCCCCCGGCACAAGCTGTGCGGCGAGTTCGTTTCGCCCGAATGTATCCGTCATTTCAACGACTTGGGAGTGGCTGAACAAATGCTTGACGCGTCCGGCGACCGGATCGTGGCGACCAACTTCTATTCGCAATCGGGCAGGTCGGTCAGCGTTCCGAGCGAATGGTTCGGCGGAACGAACGCGCTTGGGATCAGTCGCGACGTGATGGACGCGGTCCTGCTCGATCAGGCACGCCGCGCCGGCGCCGACGTTCTCGAAGAGACGCAGTTGATCGACGTCGAGCCCGACGGTGAGCGGATCGGAACGCTCAGCGTCCGAACCCCGGACGGCGTTCGGCGCGCAATCGCAGGCGACGTCTTCGTCGATGCGACCGGGCGATCGGGCGTTCTTGCCAATCTTGCCCGGCGCCGATTCCCGGACCGGGCGTCGTCCGACGGCCGCGACCGAAAGTACATCGGCTTCAAGGCGCACCTTGAGAATGTTGATCTTGAGCGCGGCGTTTGTGAGATCTACCTGTTCGACGGCGGTTACGGTGGTCTCAATTTCGTCGGCGACGGCATCGCCAACCACTGTTTTCTGGTCACCTCCGAAACATTCAAAGCGGCCGGAAGCGTGCCGGCGCTGCTCGGGGAAGTCGTTTACCGAAATCCGCGTGCGCGAAAAGCGATGGAGAATTCGCGCCCGTTATTCGATTGGCTCGCGGTTTCGGTCGGACGGTTCGGTCGCAAAGAGCTCGCGCCGATGCCGAATCTGCTGACCGTCGGTGACGCCGCCGCTTTTATCGATCCGTTCACCGGCAGCGGGATGCTGTTGGCGTTTGAAAGCGCCGAAATACTTGCGGGAGCGATCGCCAGCGGGAACGATGCGGTCGCCGCCTACCTCCGAACCTATGAAGCCCGGTTCGCCCGCAGATTGCGGGTTTCGAGGCTTCTTCGCGGCGCCGGTTCATGGCCGCGGACGGCGTCTGGATTGATCGCATCGCTCGGAGCGAGTCGTTCGATCCTGCGACGGATAGCGCGCGCCACCCGCGGCGATCTCAGCGAGTCGTCCCGACCGACCTGAAACCTTTGAAAATGAAGCTTTTTTCACAAACTCCAATTTGGCCCTCAAGTTACAAAAGCATGTACTTTTTGCTTGCCTTTCAAGGGGTTTTAGGATAAAAACGACAAAGCAAATCTAATCAAAACATAACTGTCGGTTAATAATTCGGTTTCGCGTAACGCGTCGCAAATTTGCCAGGCGCAAATTTTGTCCATATCGCATCGTAATTGCTCCCGCCGACAGCGCATACGAATAAGAATCTGAAAGGAGAAAACAAGTTGATGAAATCGATTCAAATGAGAATCTCCGGTCTCGCCGCCGCAATTTTTGTATTTGCGGCGCTGGTGGTGCTGAACACTGTCATTGCCTTCGGGCAAACGCAGGTCAGCGCTGCCGACCTCGGCGGGACCGTAGTTGATCCGAACGGCGCTGCCGTACCCGGAGCCACGGTGACGGCAAAGAACTCCGCCACTAACATTTCCCGTACGGTAACCGCGAACGACTCCGGGGAATTTCAGTTTATCGGCCTTCCTCCGGGAACCTACAATCTCACGGTTGAAGCCGCGACGTTCAAAAAGACGGTCATCAACGACGTCAAACTTACCGTCGGCCAGAGCGCCGCGATCGAGATCAAACTGGAACTCGGAACGCAGGACCTCGTGGTCAACGTTTCCGGCGATTCGGTCGAGCTGATCGAGGCCGGACGAACTTCGGTCGCGAACACGATCGACCAGAAGCGCATCGAAGCGCTCCCGATCAACGAGCGCAGCGCGACGGGATTCGCGCTCACGCTGTCAACCGTCGGTCGTGACAACGGCCGTCCGATCGGCCCCGCGCCGACGTCAGGTATCAACGTCGGCGGTCAGCGCGGACGTTCGACCCAGATCAACGTCGATGGCGCCGACTTCACCGACAACTCGATCAACGCTTCGCGTTCGACGGTTTCGCAGGAAGCGGTTCAGGAATATCAGGTCGCGACCAACTCGTACACGGCCGAATTCGGACGCGCGACGGGCGGCGTCGTGAACGTCGTCACGAAACGCGGAACGAACACCTTCAACGGAAACGTTTTCGGCTTCATCCGCGACAAGAGCATTCAGGCGCGCAACGCGTTTGCTCCGATCGACAAGCCGGACTTCCGCCGCACTCAGTGGGGCGCGACGCTCGGCGGTCCGATCGTGAAGGAGAAGGCTTTCTTCTTTACCGCATTCGAACGCCGCAGCCGCGATGAATCGGGCTTTTTCACGAGCGACGTCGTCGGCAATCTGACCTCGTCGGTAACGCTCGGCGCTCCGATCCTTCCGTTCACGCAGACGTTCAACCGGCTGACGGCGCAGCAGGCTGCTTTCGCCAACACGCTGATCTCGTCGGGAGTTCCGGCGAACATCAACGCCGCTGTCCAGTATCTTTATCTTGCTTCGAGCGGCGGCAACACCGGATTGCTCGGGACGAATCCGTTGCTGAGCGTCGGCGGCGCGATCACTGCCGGCCAGCAGGTTGGTCCGAGATTTGTTTTGACCGGAGCTCCGGTTCCCGTCAGCACGACCAACGCCGACGGTTTGCCGATCGCATTCCGTCCGCTCAATGACCTCCAGCGCATCTTCCCGGTGACCGAGCGTTCGAACTTTTTCACCGTGCGCGGGGACGTCAACGTCAATCCCGACAACCAGTTGACGCTTCGCTTCGGATACAACCCGAGTGATCTGACTGGTATTCAGGTCGAATCGCAGAACCAGTCGCTCGGTCAGAACGACTTTTCGCGAACCGGCATCACCGAGATCAAGGACTATTCGTTCAGCGCGGGTCTCAACACGACGATCACCGCGTCGACGGCGAATGAGTTCTACTTCAGCTACGGTCGCCGCGACACGACTTTCCGCTCGCAGAACGGCGACGCCGTCGCGTTCAACATCTCGGGTACGGCGTTCATCGGCCGCGAATTGTTCTCGCCGGTCGACCGTACGGAAAACCGTTACCAGTTCCGCGACAACTTCAACTGGGTCGTCGGAAATCACACGTTGAAATTCGGCGGTGACTTCAACTGGGTCCGCATTCCGTCGGCCGTGTTCGAGCTGAACTTCGCCGGCCTTTTCAACTTCGGCGACTTCGCGGCATCGAACCTCGGATTCCCGACCTCGGCGCCGGCCTTCACGCCGGTCCAGAGTTACGGTCTCGGAATGCCGTCGATCTACATTCAAGGTTTCGGAAACCCGGTTTCGAAGATCAAAAATCAGCCGATCGCCTTCTTCGCGCAGGATTCGTGGAAACTCCACAAGAAGCTGACGATCAATTACGGTATCCGTTACGACGTCGAGTTCACGCAGACGATCGCTCCGGTCGGTCTGACGGATCCGCTGTCGGGTCTCAGCCTGTCGGCAGACGATGTGCTGGCGGCGCAGAACGCGATCGGCGTTCAGCAGGGAATTCCGCGCGACACCAACAACTGGGCGCCGCGTTTCGGTTTCTCGTACGACATGTTCGGAAACGGAAAGACGATCGTCCGCGGTTCGATCGGTCTCTACTACGACCATCCGCTTCTTGTGGTCGCCTTCAACTCGGACATCGCGGACACGACTCAGCAGCAGCAGTCGGTCCTGACCGCCGGCAGCCCGGCACCGACTTCGCTGCTCAACGCGGCGCAGGTCTTCCAGGGCACGGTCTGCGTCCCCGGTTCGACGTCGAATCCGTTCTGCGTCGCCGCCGGCAACCCGATCACGCCGGGTGTTGCGGCATCCGCGCAGTATCAGTTCGGCCGCATGCGGTTCAACGATCAGACATTTACGGGATTCGGCGCGGTTTTGCCGTTCACGCTCCCGATCGCCAGCGATTTCAAATACGCTTCGGCGACCCAGGCGAATCTCTCGATCGAACGCCAGTTGACGAAGAACATGGCACTTTCGGTGTCGTATCTCTTCGTCGGCGCGCATAACCTGCCGCATCCGACCGATCTCAACGCGCCGAACACGGCGCTTCAGATCGAGAACTTCCAGCGATTTGCGGGCGCCGCGGTTCCGCTCAGCTCGATCACGCAGACGGCGGTCGCCGCCGGAATCTCGATCCCGAGCAATCTCGCGCCGGGTTCGCCGTTCACCAACGCCTATGGCAACACCTGTGCGGTCGTCATTCCGGGTATGGTCGCTCAGTGTCCGGGCGGACGCGTGATCGTTCCCGCGATCGCGAACTTCTTCCGGCCGAACGCACCGAACTACTTCCTGGCGCAAGCGCTGTCGGGCGGTGCGGTGACGAAGGCGGTGCTCGACTCACAGCTCGGCGGTTCGCTCCGGACGCCCGGCCTGCTGACGACCTTCGGTTCGGTCAACGCGCAGATCTCGGACGGCAACTCGGAATACAACGCGCTGAACGTCGAATTGAAACGACGCTTTGCGAACAATCTGCAGTTCCTGATGAGCTACACCTGGTCGCACTCGATCGACGATTCGTCCGATTTGCAGACGCTTCTGATCGCTCAGGACGTCAACAACTTCAAGGCGGAACGTTCGAACTCACTGTTCGACCAGCGTCACCGCTTCGTGTTCAGCGGCGTTCTGACGTCGCCCGACAAGTGGCGCAAAGGCAATGGCTGGCAGAGGTTCTTCTCTGATTTCGCGGTTGCGCCGATCCTCGAGATCTCGTCAGGCCGTCCGTTCAACATCATCACCAACGTTGATGCGAACAACGACCAGTCGACCTCGACGGACCGTCCGAACGTTCTCGCCGACGGTACGCTTTGCGTCCCGGGCGACACGATCTCGAGCGGAACGTGCGGATCGCGCATCGTGAATATCAACGGCAGGAACGTCTTCTCGTCGGGAAGCCTCGGCCGCAACATGGGAATGACCCATTCGTTCGCGTCGCTCGATCTTCGTCTGACGCGGGCGATCCGGTTTGGAGAGCGTGTCCGTCTCGATCTGATCGCTGAAGGATTCAACCTCTTCAACAAGTTCAACGAGGGTTCGGCATCGCCTAACTATCAGGACGTTAATGCGTTCGGAACGCGTGCTTCCAACGGTCGTTTCTACAGCCGTCCGACGGCGGCATACGATCCGCGGCAGTTCCAGTTCGGCGCAAAGCTGAGCTTCTAATTCGGCGGGCGTCCCTTTCGGACGCTCAGACTACAGACCGAAAGCCCGCGAAGTTTGCGGGCTTTCTTCATTTCAATCGGTGACGGATTCCGAGAGAATCATCGAAGAGGCGCGGCGTATCGGGTTCGACAAGGCGGGGATCGTCCGCGCCGAACCGCTTGCCGATGAACGCGCGCAGCTCGACGCTTGGATCGCGAACGGTTATCACGGTGAGATGGCGTGGATGGCGCGCAATCCCGAGATGCGATCCGACCCGACCGTCCTTTTTCCGCCGGTGCGGTCGATAATCGTCGTTGCGCTCAATTACTACACTCCGCACGCTCATTCGAATGAACCCGGTACCGGAAAAGTGTCGCGGTATGCGTGGGGTGACGACTACCACGACATCATGCGCGCGAAACTCCGCCGGCTGGCCGAATTCGTGAAGACGCTCGACGAAACGGCCGAAACTCGGTCGTGCGTCGATACGGCGCCGATCATGGACAAGGCCTGGGCCGTCCGCGCCGGACTCGGATGGCTGGGGAAGCATTCGAATGTGATCACGACCGAACTCGGGTCATGGATCTTCATCGGCGAACTGCTGGTCAGTCTTGATCTCGACGAGATTTTGGAGCCTGTTCCGGACCATTGCGGGACGTGCACGGCGTGTCTCGACGCCTGTCCGACGGGCGCGATCGTCGAACCTTATGTGGTTGATTCGACCCGATGTTTGTCTTACACTACTATCGAATTTCGCGCCCCTGAATTATCCGACGAACTTTCCAAACACCTGAACGGTTGGCTCTACGGCTGCGATATTTGCCAGGATGTATGTCCGTGGAACCGATTCCAGAAGCCGACCGGCGAGTCCGGTTTTGAGCCGCGTTCAGGAAATGTATCGGCTGATCTGGCGGAAATTCTATCGCTTTCCCCGACCGAATATGCCAGGCGATTTCAACGGAGCGCAATGAAGCGGACGAAGCTTTCCGGACTCCAGCGAAATGCCCGTGCGCTTATCGAGAATGAATTGAACCGTGGTTCCGATGACCGCGCACACCAATCCCCCGGAGAAGACAATGATTGAAACATCAAGATCACGCAGCAAAGTAGGTTTGATTTTTGTACTGGCAATGCTGGTTTTCCCGGTTTTCGTCACATCGGTGGTCGAGTCCGCGGGCGCGGGGATGCAGAAGCGAAAGCCGACCCCGACCCCGCAGAAAAAGGCGACGCCGACGAAGAAGGCGAAAGCGACGCCGACTCCGGCCAAGAACCAAAGAGCCGCGACGAAGAACACGAAATCGAACACGAAGACAAACGCCAGGACAGATCCCAAGAAGTCCAACGCGAAGACCGATCCGAAAAAGTCGAACACGAAAGATTCACGTTCAAAGACCGCCAATTCGAAGGACAAGAATTCAAGAACGGCGGCAAAGACGACCAATTCAAAGGATCGGAACGCAAAGACTCCGGCCAAGAATTCCCGCACCGACAAGAACGCCGCGAACAACCGGACAAGCACAAAGAATTCAAAGACCGCGGATCCGAAGGCCGCAAAATCGAACACCCGGACCACGCGTCCGGTCGTTGAGAAGAAACAGCCGGTGGCAAAACGACAGGAGCCGGTGTCGACTCCGGGCGGTGAGCTCGTGATCTCATCGTTCTCGGTTCCGCTCCGCGGTGATGCACGTGCGACATCCGCCGCGACTTCGAAGGTGAAGTACGGAACCGTGGTGAACGTCGTCGATCGCAACGGCTCGTGGTACAAGATCAGCTACAGCGACGGCGGGAGGACGAAGACCGGTTGGGTTCCGGCGAGCAATGCCAGCGAGGTCGGCGCCGATCGCCAGCGGGCATTGCGTCAGCTCGCCGACAAGGCGTACAAACCCGAAATGGATTTTGGAGCGGCGTCCGAGTTGTACGATCTGATGGGCGACGTCAACGACACATCGGGCGAGTTTGAGCTCAAACGGCTTCTCGTTTTGCGATCGGCGCTCAAGGGAATTCCGCCGGGGCAGTCGAACTCTGAGCCGTACTCAGGATTTATCAGATCGCATTCCGATTCGGTCATTTACAACGAACCGGCGGGCGTCTATGTCGTCGCCTCGAACCAGTTCTGGGATCTTCATACGAAGTACGCGAAGAACGTGGTGTCGGACTCGATCGCTTGGGAAGCCGCGCAGAATCCGCTGCCGGGCGAGTGCGAAGGATACGTGAATTGTTATCTGTTCGACATGCGGATGCGCTTCGGCGAGTATCTCAACTTTCATCCGAACGGCCAGCATTCGGCGCAGGCGCTGACGGACATTACGAATTATCTGAACCCGATCGTCGCCGATATCGACCGCAAGCAGGTTTACAATGGCCCGACCGACGTCACCGACCGCGCCGAATTCAACAACCTGATCGCCGAACTGAGGACGATCGTGTCGCGGCTCGGATTTGTCGAAAAAGAAAGAACGCTTCAGCAATTGCGGCAGATCGCTGAAGCGTACAGATAGGCTAACTTCCGGACAAATGTCGAGGCCGTCGGTTTGAGCCGGCGGCCTCTTTACTTCCGACGCGTTTCGCCTTGGCCACCGATTTCGCGAATTGCACGAATATGTCGGAGAGAAATTCGTGAAAATCAGTGGAATTTGCGGCCAACCTCGTTCGGTCCCGATCAGTTACCCTTGCGCGGGATCTTTCCGTCCATCATCGCGGTCTGATAAACGAACGCCGCCATGATCGTCGCCGCCTGCTTCATGTCGTCGGCCTGGATCCGATCGAAGTTGTCCTGATTCGAATGATGCG
>JAKOSS010000730.1 GCA_029777145.1 Acidobacteriota bacterium
AGATTCTGCCCCAAACCGTCGTGAAGCTCCGCGGCCATTCGTTCGCGTTCGGTTTCGTGCGCTTCGATCAGCTGCCGCGAGAACTCCCGCTGATTCGCCTCCCGGCGCTTGAGCTGATTCGTGCGCGACTTATATATCAAGTACGCCACAAATCCAAAGGCGCATATCAGCGCGATTCGGAACCAAGTGGTCTCCCAGAACTCCGCCGGGACGTTGATCGTAAGATCGGCCGTTCCGACACTCTCGACACCATCGCCACTGACAGCTTTAACCTGGAACTTGTAACTCCCGGACGGAAGATACGGGTAGAACGCCGTCCGGCGAGCCCCGGCGTCCGTCCATTCCTGATCGATACCTTCGAGCTTGTAAAAGAATCGGATCGCATTCGGCTTCGCAAAGCTGATTCCGGTGTAGTTGACCTCGACGCTTCTTTCACCTTTTTGAAGATCGACGGCGGATGCCGCGTCGTTGGACCTCGAGATTGGAATCGAAACCTGAGTCCCGGGCTTACTGGCGCCTTCGATGATGATCTGGGGAGGCGTCCGGTCGGTCATCGAAGGATCGATGATCACGACATCGACGATCATCGGAAACCAAAGCCTGCCGTCCGAGGCGCGGATCCCCGCCGGTTGATGACCGCCGTTCGCCTCGCTCGACTTCATACCGTCGGCGACGCCGAAGACCGCGCCGATGAGATTGCTCTTCGCGCCATCAGCAACGGCGTTCAGATCTTCGACCTTGACGGCGAAGATGCCGAGATTGTTGAGCAACCAGAATCGGCCGTAATTGTCTGTAAGAATCCTCGAAATGAAGTTGTTCGGCAGACCGTTGGCTTTTGTTACAGAACGCAGATCGCCGTTCCGATATCGGGTTAATCCGCCGCCATACGTCGCGATCCAGATCGTTCCGTCGTCCGTTTCGCAAACGTCGCGAACGTAGCTGCCCGAAAGGCCATTGCTTTGACTGATGGTTGAAAACCTGCCGTCCCTATAGATACTCAGACCGTGTATCGTCCCGATCATGATTGAGCCGTCACGGATCTGCGTGATGAAATGGACGCCGTTGTCGGCGAGCCCGTCATCGGTTGTGAACCGAGTAATGTTTCCGTCTCTCAAACGATCGAGTCCGTCGCGGCTCCCGATCCAAAGATCACCCCCCCGATCAAAGAAGAGTGAATGTATATGCGTCTCTGGCAAAACCCCGGGGAAGGCGACAACCCGATCACCGATCACCCGAAAAAGCCCGCCCGTTCCTCCCACCCAAAGCGTCCCGTCCGGCCCGACAGCGGATGAGCGGAATGCCGGCGTGAATTTTGCGCCCTCGACCTTTTTGAATTCCCTGGAGGTACCGTTCGGATCGATCCGGTACAGTTCGTTCCCACCAAGCCAGATCGCTCCATCCCGATCTTCGGTCACGGAATATATGTTTTGAACGTGATGACCGATGATCTCGCCGGCAAGTTTGATCTTCCGCCGCGTCAACCGCACCAGCCCATCGGTTTGAGTCGCCAGCCAGATGTTGTCCTCACGATCGAACATGATCGCGCGGCTTCCGTTTGCGACAACGCCCGACAGATCATGCCGGGTTATCGATCTGTCTTGGATCTCATAAAGAAAGTTCGATTGCTGCAGCCAGCTGGTACCTTTGGCTCTCGCGATCGTGAAGTCCGGTCCGCGTTTGTCTTTGTTGAATTCGAGGACCTCCTCAAACGACCCAAGGTCGTAATTTCCGACGAAAATTCCATTGCCGGCCAACATCCGGCCGTCCTCAAGGAACCTAAACGTCTCAACCGCTTTTGGGAGAATATAGCCAAGTGAACTTGCGGAAATTACGCCTTCTTCATCAACCCTGTACGGCTGCCTTTCGATCCCGGCCCAAACATTTCCCGCCGGATCACGCGTCAGCCGGGTTGCCCAACGATCGGTCAGAATATTGTAAGAGCCCGCGACCACCATGCCGGCGGCGTCGACCCCAAAACGCTCGACGCCACTGTCGGACGCTACGAGTATTCGCCCGTCCTTATCTTCGACGATCGCGTAGATTATTCCCCGACTGCCTTTGCGTTCCGGCCTCCGAGCTTGAATCTCGCCGTCCTTCATGACGTAGAGTTCGCCCGTCTCGGTGCCGATCCAGATCAGCTTCCGCGAATCCTCGAAAACTGAGAGAACCCGGTTGTCCGTGAAATTCGGGCTGTTGGCCGAATCGAAAACCGTGAATTTGATGCCGTCGAAGCGCGCAAGACCGCCAAAAGTCCCTATCCAGATATAGCCGTCGGACGATTGGATGATCGACGTGACCGTACTTTGCGGCAAGCCCTGCTCGGTCGTCCATTTTGAGATCAGGAATTCGTCGTTGCGTTCGACGATCGGTGATTCGGCGGCGGCTTCCGCGAGTGTGCCCAGCAGCAGACACGATAACAGGAAGCCGTAAAGAAGATTTTTGACTCGAGGGATCCTCATGAGCGACGTTTGGGCCGATACCTGATCTGCAGATGAAAGCGTCCAGTTCCAAGCCGAATGTTACCTGAACGGCGCGCCTGACTCAATCGAAATCCACGCCGTGATCTGTTTGAAAATTGACACGAAAATCCCAAAGGATGAAGATTAAGGAACTTATGACCGAGTACGGAAACAACCCCGATCTTTCATACAACACTTACTTGAAGGTCCCCGAACTGATCCGCCTTCAGGAGCCGCTTTCAGAACCGGAGAGCCACGACGAATTGCTCTTCATCATAATTCATCAAACCTACGAACTTTGGTTCAAGCAAATACTGCACGAAGTCGACGCAACGCTCGGATGGTTGGCCGAAGGAAGAATGTTCCGTGCGAATCATTCGTTGAAGGCGGTGACCGCGATTGAAAAGATCCTCGTCTCGCAGATCCACATACTGGAGTCGATGGCGCAGATCGGATTTCTCGAGTTCCGCGATCGATTGAATCCAGCGAGCGGCTTTCAGTCGATGCAGTTTCGCGAACTCGAGTTCTCGTCGGGCGCGAAGGACGAACGGATATTGAAATTCTTCGAGTTCGATCCGTACGCCCACGCGAGGTTGAAGAAACGGTTTGAATCACCGACGCTTGCCGACGGGTTCTGGAGTCTGCTTGAACGAAAGGAATTCAAGGTCGGAACGCATCAGGAACGGCTGGATTCGATCGTCAGGATCCTCCAAAAGCCCGAAACCTACCCTGACCTTTTCAATATGCAGGACTTGCTGATCGAACACGACGAATACGTCGCGCTGTGGCGCTATCATCACGTA